>JAFYOJ010000190.1 GCA_017560225.1 Clostridia bacterium | reverse complement strand
TTGACGTTTAGCGGTATCTGGGGTGAATCTGCAACCTCTACTACATACATCTATAAAGAACAGCTTCGTACGTTAGGTTTCTTTATGTCCACCATTGGTGGCGGTGTTGCCCGTCAGGGTGTAGCCGGTGTTGCCGCATTGATTATGACGTTCCCGAGTATTATCATTTTCGTAGTTCAGCAGAGCAGAGTTATGGATACCATGGCTCACTCGGGTATTAAATAGGAGGAAGCATTCATGAAGACCAGATTCTGTAAATTGATTGTGGTAATATTGGTGCTCAGCTTTGTATTTTCGTTGGGTTCTATGTTCCAAGCAAAAGAACCTTATGCAAGTTACTATTTGAGTGGCAATGTTGCGATGAAAATTCCTGCCCCTTACGAAGTCGAAACAGTCATTGACTTCCCCACGACCGAAGAAGGGCGATTGAAGACACCTACTGATATGTTTATTGGCAATGACGATAAGATTTATATCACGGACGCCGGTAATAATCGTGTGGTTGTCATTAATGCAGCTGATGAGAATGGTTTATATACACTGGACCGCATTATTCAAGGAACTTCTACTTATGCGGACGGGGATATGTCCGCCATTAAGAACCCTTCGGGTATTTATGTGGACGCGGATGGATCTATTATTGTGGCTGACCAAGGTAATAGCCGGTTAGTTGAGTTTACCAAATATGGTAACTTTAAGTATTCGTATCCGACGCCTTCCAGTGAATTATTGTCCTCCGAATTTAAGTATTCGCCTTCTCGTGTCACAAAAGACGAGCGTGGATATTTATATGTTGTAAATGAGGCGGATTACAATGGTGTGTTAATGCTGGATAGTGATGGTACATTCCGTCAGTATTTTGGTGCGAACAAGGTAACGTTGTCTTTGTGGGAATCCATTGCAAGACTTCTTTGGAATCGTGAAGACAGAAAGGGTTCTATTGTGTCTTTGCCTTACACCTTTAATAATATCTTTGCAGATGATACCTATATCTATGCAACGACTTCTACTGCGACACCTCCCCAGGTTCGTAAGATCAATGCCGGTGGTAAGGATGTAACGTATGCAAACTATAATTTTGCAGATTCTGCAATTATGAGTACGCGTAATGCAATGAACCAGATCTTTTGTGACGTTACCGTTGATAACTACAACAACATGCTGATTTTGGACCAGCGCTACGGTCGTATTTATGAGTATGATGAGAACGGTGTAAACTTGTTTGCATTCTCGTCTACCGGTAACGGTTACGGTCAACTTTCACTTCCTTGCAGTATTGAAGTAGACAGTATGGGACGCGTTTATGTTTTGAACAAGGGTTCCGGTACGATTACGGTGTTCAAAACTACAGAATTCGCGGATTTAATCCACGAAGCCAATGCATATTATTCCGATGGTGATTATAATAAAGCGTTCCCCATTTGGCAAACCGTTTTGGATAAAGATAGTTATTATACTTTGGCGCTCCAGAATATGGGTATGATCCATATGCGTCAAGAAGATTATAATACTGCAATTGAATATTTTTACGATGCTATGGATGCCACGAATGCGTCTGAAGCATTTGTTGAAATTCGTGCAGAATTCTTGCGAAACAACTTTTCGATTATTTTGTCTGTAATTGTAATTGCATTGGTTCTTTGGATTGTGTTGCTTTCCATTTCTCGCAAACGCAAGAAGAAGAAAGGCCAGCTTGAACCTAAGGAGAATTTCTTTACGCCTATTCGTCAATTCTTTGGCCGACTTGGCGGTGTGATTCGAAATCCGATTGATACCTTTGAAGAAATTCGCTATGAAAATAAGGGTTCTTACGCAGACGTATTTGTCATTATGGCAGTGTATACAATTTTATCTGTTGTATCGGAATACTGTGTAAGCTTTATTTATCGGGGTGGTCAGCCTTTGGAGTTTATTAATTCTTGGGTTACCATTGGTGTGGCTTTGCTTCCTTGGTTGGTCATTTCCATTGTGAACTATGGTATTACAACGATTATGTACGGCGAAGGACGACTTCGTGACGTATTGATTGGTGGTGCATATTGTCATACTCCGTTGTTGATTTTGATTTTACCTATGTCACTGTTGACGAATATGCTTACCTTAGATGAGCAATCTTTGTATAACTTGGTATTTACGATTGTTTATATTTGGATTGGTATCTTAGTATTCTTGTGCATCAAGTCTGTGCACGGTTTCCATCCGGTAAAGGGTGTTGTGGTATTCTTTATGACAGCGGTTGGATGTCTTGCAGTAGTCTTGCTGTTTATGATTGTATATGGTTTAGCTGACCAAATGTTTAGCTTTATATTCCAATTTGGTAAGGAGTTGAGTTATCTTGTCTAATGTAAATGCAGAAAACAACAATAATAATCAAGTTGCCGATGCTGTTGTTACAGACGAGAAGGCGACGAAGAAGAACAAGCTGAAAAAACTTCACGAGAAGCCATCTTGGAAGAAATTGGTTAAAGTGGGCGTTGCTCTTCTTCTGGTGATTGTTTTCGTGGTTGTTGCAATCAGTGTGGCTTTTGGCGATCCGAATGACTTGAAATTTTCGGATAAGAATATTGTTTGCAGTGATCCTCAAAAAGTGGATACTTCTAAAGGCATTAAGGGAAGTCTTCTTTCTGATACAGGTATGACTGTTTTTGCAGAAAATGATACCCTTCGATTGGCGTATTCGCCCAAGGATGATCTTTTCCTGATTACGGATTTGCGTACAGGCAGAACATTCAGAAGTTATCCGGAGCCGGTTTATGAAGGCTTGACGGATGTAAACGGCAAAGAAATTGTTTCTGACCTGGATAGCTATAATACATCCATTGATACAGGTATGATTATTACGTCTCCTGTA
>JAFYOJ010000189.1 GCA_017560225.1 Clostridia bacterium | reverse complement strand
TTTGATCCCAATGCCCGCTGTGACCACCATGATCACGGAGAGGGTTGTACCTGTCATTAAGTTATGCAAATTCAAGGTTTCCAGAAATTAACATTATTAGACTATCCCGGGAAAGTCGCCTGCACTATTTTTACAGGGGGCTGCAATTTCCGGTGCCCCTTCTGCCATAACGCAGGACTTGTGAACGGGACCGGGGAGGAGCACTATGACCCGGACACCATTCTGGCAACGCTGCAGAAACGCCAAGGTCTCTTGGATGGGGTTTGCTTCACCGGAGGAGAGCCATTGCTGCAGCCCGACATTGCGGATTTCATCGGGCGTGTCCGTCAAATGGGCTTTGCTATCAAATTAGACACCAACGGCAGCTTCCCGGAGCGCCTGCAGGCCATTGTGGACGCTGGGCTGGTGGATTACGTGGCTATGGATATTAAGAATGCTAAGGCTCGGTACGCCGAAACGGTGGGAAAGGCAGATTTTGACATTGCTCCCATCGAGGCTTCGGTAAAATACTTATTAGAAAACCACGTGGATTACGAGTTTCGTACCACTGTGGTACAGGAATTTCACACGCTCCAAGATATTGTGGACATTGTCACTTGGATTCAAGGGGCGCCTAAATATTTTTTACAAAATTTTGTGGATTCCGGCAATCTTTTGTGCCCGGGACTTCACGGAGTGCCGAAAGAAACAATGGAGGCCATGCAGGTAAAAGCCTGTCAAATCCTACCAAATACACAACTTCGCGGGCTGTAAAGCCCGTTTTTTTATGCCCTTTACAGACTCCTTGTGCGGAAAAACGCAAACACAATATATAGAAATTGTGATATTGACAGCACACAATATATATGGTATATTGTCCCTACGCTACTATTTAAGGAGGAGAATTTACAATGTACAGTGTTATGAAACGTGACGGGAAGATAGTAGGCTTTGATTTAAAGAAAATCAGCGATGCTATTGTACTGGCTTTTGATGCTTGTGAGAAGAACTATAATCAAGACGTGATTGATTTCCTTGCCCTCAAAGTGACGGCTGAATTTGAGCCGAAGATTGAGAACAACAGTATTTCTGTGGAACATATTCAGGACAGCGTGGAGTCTGTGCTGATTAAGGCAGGTTACGATGAAGTTGCCAAGGCCTACATCCTCTATAGAAAGCAAAGAGAGAAGATCCGTAATTTAGGAACCACTTTGGTTGACTACAAGAAGATTGTGGACAACTATTTGCAGATTAACGACTGGCGTGTAAAGGAGAATTCCACCGTTACCTATTCCGTAGGTGGTTTGATTCTGAGCAACTCCGGTGCCGTTACAGCGAACTATTGGCTCTCCGAAGTCTATGACAAGGATATTGCAGACGCACACCGCAATGCAGACATTCATATTCACGACTTGTCTATGCTTACCGGTTATTGCGCAGGCTGGTCTTTGAAACAGCTCATTCAGGAAGGATTGGGCGGTGTTTCCGGTAAGATCACTTCTGCGCCCGCAGCGCACCTTGCAACTTTGTGTAACCAGATGGTGAATTTCTTGGGCATTATGCAGAACGAATGGGCCGGCGCTCAGGCATTCTCTTCCTTTGATACCTACCTTGCACCGTTTGTCAAGGTTGATAACTTGACATATGGCCAAGTGAAGAAATGCATCGAATCCTTCATTTACGGCGTCAATACACCCAGCCGTTGGGGTACCCAGTCTCCTTTCACCAACATCACGTTGGATTGGACCGTTCCCATCGACCTTGCAGAGCTGAACTGTATTGTTGGCGGTAAGGAATTAGACTTTAAGTATAAAGACTGTCAGAAAGAAATGGATATGGTCAACAAAGCCTTCATCGAAATTATGATCGAGGGCGATGCCAATGGCAGAGGATTCCAGTATCCGATCCCGACCTACTCCATTACCCGGAACTTCGACTGGTCCGATACGGAGAACAACCGCTTGTTGTTCGAGATGACTTCTAAGTACGGTACGCCTTACTTCTCCAACTACATTAACAGTGATATGGAACCCAGTGACGTGCGCAGTATGTGCTGCCGTCTTCGTTTGGATCTTCGTGAACTTCGTAAGAAGTCCGGCGGCTTCTTCGGAAGCGGTGAGAGCACCGGTTCCGTCGGTGTTGTAACCATCAACATGCCCAGAATCGCCTACCTTGCAAAAGACGAGGCGGACTTCTATGCTCGTTTGGATCGCTTGATGGATATTTCCGCTCGTTCTTTGAAGGTGAAACGTACCGTTATTACCAAGTTGTTGGAAGCCGGCTTGTATCCCTACACCAAGCGTTACTTAGGTACCTTCGGCAATCACTTCTCTACCATCGGTTTGGTGGGTATGAACGAAGTGGGTCTTAATGCAAAATGGCTTCGCGCAGATATGACCAACGAGAAGACACAGAAGTTTACCCAGGACGTACTCAATCACATGAGAGAGCGTTTGTCCGACTACCAGGTAGAGTACGGCGATTTGTACAACTTGGAAGCAACCCCTGCGGAGTCTACTTCTTACCGTCTTGCAAAGCACGACGTGAAGCGTTATCCGGATATCATTACCGCTGCAAGAAGTGCAGATGAGACACCGTACTACACCAACAGTTCGCATTTGCCTGTATGGTATACCGACGATATCTTTTCCGCATTGGATATTCAGGATGATTTGCAGACCTTGTATACTTCCGGCACCGTATTCCACGCATTCTTAGGCGAGAAGCTTCCCGATTGGAAAGCAGCCGCTAACTTGGTTCGCAAGATTGCAGAGAACTACAAGCTGCCTTACTACACCTTGTCTCCTACGTACTCTGTATGTAAGTCCCACGGTTATCTGGCAGGGGAGCAGTACACTTGTCCTGAGTGCGGCGCGCAGACCGAGGTTTACAGCCGTATTACCGGTTACTACCGTCCCGTTCAGAACTGGAATGACGGTAAGACTCAGGAATACAAAGACCGTAAGGTTTACGATATCGGTAAGTCCAAGATGACCCGAACAGGCTGCCCGGAAGCAGCATGTGCTTGTTGTGAGGAAGCACCCAAGGCAGAAGGTCCCCAGGACGGTGCTTACTTGTTCACAACGGCAACTTGCCCCAACTGTAAGATTGCATGCGCTCAGTTAGACAAAGCAGGCTTTGCCTACACCAAGCTTTTAGCTGACGAGCACGCAGAACTTGCAACGGCTCTTGGGGTGAAACAAGCGCCTACGCTGGTAGTTGTCAAGGACGGACAGGTTGTTTCTAAAGCAGCTGGTGTATCGGATATTAAGAAAATGCTGAATGCATAAAGGTAGCGCAGAATATGATATATGATATGATTATTGTCGGCGGCGGCCCTGCGGGGCTGACCGCTGCGCTCTATGGTTTGAGAGCAAACAAAAGTGTATTGGTCATTGAGAAGGCCACCTTTGGCGGTCAGATTACTTATTCTCCCAAAGTGGAGAACATTCCCGGATTCCTTTCGCTTACAGGCAATGAATTTGCAGAGAAGATGGTGGATCAGGTGATGGAGCAGGGGGCCGACGTGGAATCCTGCGAAGTGCTGGCTGTTCGGGACGAGGACTCCGTGAAGACGGTGGTGACGGACGACGGGGAATTTACGGGTAAAACGGTGATTATTGCAACCGGTGCCCGCCATCGTTTGTTGGGTCTTCCTAATGAGGAAAAATATATCGGCGAAGGAATTTCTTTCTGTGCCGTTTGTGACGGAGCATTTTACCGGAACAAGACCGTAGGCGTTGTGGGCGGCGGAAACTCTGCCTTGCAAGAAGCACTGCTCTTGTCTGAATTGGCGACAAAAGTATACGTGATTCAGAACTTGGAGAAGCTTACGGGCGAGGAGAAGTTACAAGCGCAATTGGCGGAGAAAGACAACGTAGAAGTGCTTTTAGGCACCGTGGTCACCGGTTTTACCGGAGGCGACTCCCTGACCGGTGTGGATTTACAAGGTGCTCGGGACCATTTGGACGTAGACGGTTTGTTTGTGGCCATCGGCTTGGTGCCTCAGAATGAGCCTTTTGCAAACGTACTCCCTTTAAACGCTTGGGGCTACGCAGACGTAACGGAGGCCAATATGCTGGCAGCAGGAAACGGTATCTTCGCGGCAGGCGATTGCCGTTCAAAGCGTATTCGCCAAGTAGCCACCGCTGCTTCTGACGGCGCGATTGCTGCACTGGCTGCCTGCGACTATATTGATAATTTAGGGTGAAGTATATGAGAAAAGACGCCATTGCTGCGTATTTGCAAGAACATATTGTGAAAGAGTGCGGTGTTCCCGGCTGTGATATTGTGGTTGCAAAAGACCATGAAATCATTTATCAAAATAAAATCGGTGTGGAAGATCAGCAATTATTTTACCTGTACTCCACTACCAAACCCATTACCGCTACGGCAGCCCTTCGCCTTTACGAGGAAGGACGTTTAGATATTGATGCTCCTGTTGCGAAGTATTTGCCGGCTTTTCAGCATTTGCTACGCAAAGAAGGCGACGCATTGGTTCCGGTGAAGACGCCCCTTACGGTGAGGCATCTCTTTACCATGACCGGTGGCTTTGACTATGACCTTTACACAGCACCCACCCAGGCGGTACTGGAGGAGAAGGGGGAGAATGTCTCCACTTTTGATA
>JAFYOJ010000188.1 GCA_017560225.1 Clostridia bacterium | reverse complement strand
GATACATTAGCGAAGATGCAGTGGCAGCGTTGATGGTGCTGGGATATGGTTCCAAAGAAGCCTCCGATGCTGTGCGCAAGGTATACCAAGATGGCATGAAAGTAGAAGAAGTTGTGCGTCTTGCTTTGAAGAATATTTAAATGGGGGATGGTGTTACTGATGGAAGATGAACGTTTGCTTTCCGTTACCCAGTGCCCGGAAGATTTGGAAGAAGCCAGTCTGCGACCGAGACGGTTTGAAGAATACATAGGACAGGAGAAAGCACGGAATAATCTTTCTGTGTTTATTCAGGCTGCCAAGCAACGAGGCGAACCTTTGGACCACGTATTGTTGTACGGTCCTCCCGGATTGGGAAAGACCACACTGGCGGGAATTATTGCCTCTGAAATGGGCGTAAATCTGCGGGTGACCACCGGTCCTGCCATTGAGAAGGCGGGAGATTTGGCGGGACTGCTGACCAACTTAAACGAATTTGACGTGTTGTTTATTGATGAAATTCATCGGTTGAATCGTTCCGTTGAGGAGATTCTCTACCCCGCTATGGAAGATTTTGCTTTTGATATTGTGATTGGTAAAGGCCCCGCGGCGCGGTCTCTTCGAATGGATTTGCCGAAGTTTACGTTGGTGGGTGCTACTACGCGCGCCGGCTTATTGACGGCACCTTTGCGGGATCGTTTTGGTGTAATCAGCCGTTTGGAAATGTACAGCATTGCAGAACTTACTCGTATTGTAAAGCGAAGCGCCGGTATTTTGAAAGTGGAAATTGAAGAAGACGGTGCGAGAGAAATTGCTATGCGTGCAAGAGGTACGCCGAGAATCGCCAATCGCTTGCTGAAACGGGTGCGGGATTTTGCGCAAATTCGAGCAGACGGGATTGTAACCGGCGTTGTGGCAAAGGCCAGTCTGGATTTGTTGGAAGTGGATCAGTTGGGTTTGGACAATGTGGACCGCAACGTGCTTCACACGATGATTTATAAATTTAACGGAGGTCCTGTTGGTTTGGATACCTTGGCGGCTGCTACAGGCGAGGATGCTACCACCATAGAGGACGTCTATGAACCCTATTTGTTACAATTGGGCTTTATCAGCAAGACGCCAAGAGGTCGAATGGTGATGCCCCTTGCATACCAGCATTTAGGCATTCCTTTCGATTCTGCGCAATGTCCGCAACAAATGAGTTTGTTTGATGCAGGCGGTGAGACACTGTGATTATATTGGGGATTGACCCTGGTTTTGCGATTACCGGATACGGTGTCATCGAATGTCAGGGAAACCATTTGAAAATGTTGGAATACGGTGTTGTGAGTACAAAAGCGGGGACGCCTTTTACTTGGAGATTGCTTCAAATTCGCAATCAATTGAATGATTTGCTCACAAAATACAAACCGGATGCTTGCGCCGTGGAAGAGTTGTTCTTTAACAGCAATACCACCACTGCCATTCAAGTGGCACAAGGAAGAGGTGTGGCTATTACCACCGTGGCTGATAAAGGGATTCCTATTTACGAATACACCCCTTTGGAAGTGAAACGCACCGTGGTGGGATACGGTCGTGCCGAGAAGCAACAAGTGCAGCAGATGGTGAAAGTGATGTTGAAACTGGACAAGATTCCAAAGCCGGATGATGCGGCGGATGCATTGGCCATTGCAATCTGTCATAGTTTTTCTGCATTGATGGCAAAGCCAATTTGAAAGGAAGACCGACATGGAACATTTTACAGGCAAAATCCTGCTTCATATTTGTTGTGGCCCTTGCAGTTTGTATTGTATTGATGATTTGCGGGCACGTTATCCGGACAGTCCCATTGTGGGCTTGTATGCCAACCCCAATATTCATCCCTATGAAGAATTTGTTCGTAGACAAGAAAGTACGCAAGCGGCTTGCACATATAAAGATATCCCGGTTGTTTTTCTGCCGGATTATGATCAGGAAAAGTGGGAAGCCTATGAAGAAGGGGATCCGGCTCGTTGCGCCATGTGCTATCGTACCCGCATGGAACTGACTGCGGCTTATGCGAAGGAACACGGCTTCCAAGCCTTTACCAGCACGCTGTTCGTCAGTCCTTACCAAAATCATGAACTGATGGCGGAAATTTGCCGAGAAATGGCAGAGAAATATGGTGTGACTTATTTGCATTGTGATTTTCGTCCCGGTTTTCGAAAGGGACAACAAGAAGCCCGGGAGATTGGGCTGTATCGGCAGAAGTATTGCGGCTGTATTCGCTCGCTACCGAAGCCCAAGGAGGTAAAATGATGGAGGAAGAACAGAAAATTGAATTTCCGGAAGAAACAACGGCACTGGTAAAGACGCCTTGGTACCGTCATAAAGTTGCGAAAGAGTCCTTCAGCTGGGCCGGTACGATTGCGCTGGCGGTGGTGATTGCGGTTTTTATTAACGCTTATGTGTTTCGAGTCAGTCGTGTAGATGGCAGGTCTATGCAACCTACGCTTCAAGGTGGGCAGACTGTATACATTTCCCGGATTCCATATTGGTTTAGCGATCCTGCGTACGGGGATATTCTTGTATTTGACTCGGAGAATGTGAATCGGAATTTCTTGATAGAATTGAAAGAGTCTCTTCAATATAACGTGGTTACGTACAATATTTTTAAAGTGGCTCATCCACAAAAGTACTGGATTAAGCGTGTTATCGGACTTCCCGGTGATACCATCGAAATTAGAGAAGACGGTGTATACAGAAACGGCGTGTTTTTGGAAGAAGATTATGTTTATGACGGAGAGGATTTGGATTACCAAGCATGGCAAGGAAGAACCTGGACCGTAGGGAAGAATGAAATCTTTGTGATGGGCGATAATCGCAATCATAGTATGGATAGCCGTGATATCGGTGTGGTTTCTCAAAATGCAATTTTAGGAAAGGTTGTGATGCGCTGATGGGGAAGAAAATGGCTATTTTAGCGGCTACGGGAAATACCCACAAAATGCGGGAATTTCAACAGATTTTTCAGGAAATATTGACGCGACACGAAGACTGGACCATTGACGTTTTTGCGGAGAAAGAACTTGCAAAGCGTGCCAACGTATCTTATGAAGCACCGGAAGAAACCGGCACCATCTTCCGGGAAAATGCGGAGATTAAAGCGGTTGGCATTGCGGATTTCTTGGAACAGCATCCTGCCGGTTACCCGGAAGGTTATGATCAAATGGTGATCATTGCAGATGATTCCGGTATTTGCGTAGAGGCATTGGGTGGTAAACCCGGTGTTTATTCGGCTCGTTATGCCCAGAAGCCCGGCGTGCCCGGAAATTCCGATGACGGGGCGAATTTGCAGAAGTTGCTTCATGATATGGAACATGTGCCGGACGATCAGCGTCAAGCAGCTTTTGTGTGCAGTATTGTAGGCATTGTACCGGGAGAAGGTACGCGAAAGACCTTATATGCAGAAGGTCGGATTGAAGGAATGCTTACCCGCGAGCCCAAAGGGGAGCGTGGATTTGGCTATGATCCTATTTTCTATGTGGAACAATTTTGCAAGACTACGGCGGAACTGACGGCAGAGGAGAAGAATGCCATCAGCCACCGAGGTCAGGCTTTGAGAGATTTAGCGGAGCAAGTATATGGTATTCTTACAGTCATGTGATACATACGAACGGGAAACGGTCATTCGGTGCATGGAAGCCATCTTTCAGGCGCATGGGGGTGTGGAGCAATTTGGCGGTCCGGGAAAATGCGTGGTAATCAAACCCAATTTGGTTGCCAAGAAGCGGCCCGAGGAAGCAGCTACCACGCATCCTTCTTTGGTGTGGGCTTGCGCAAAACTCTTAACGGAAACCGGTGCTCGTGTGGTCATTGCAGAAAGTCCCGGTGGACTTTACGACAAACCGGTGCTTAAATCTTTATATCGAGTATGTGGTATGGAAGAAGCTGTAAAGGATGCCGGTGCGGAACTGAATTTTGACACTACCGTGACCCACGTGCAGAATCCGGAGGGGTTGTATTTAAAGCAACTGGACGTACTAACACCTTTAGCGAAGGCCGATTGTATTATTAACATCGCAAAACTCAAAACCCACGGTATGATGGCCTATACGGGTGCGGTGAAGAATATGTTTGGCAGCATTGCCGGGATTGCGAAGGCGGAATACCATTGTAAAATGCCCAGCTATGATGCCTTTGCAGATACGATTTTAGATATTTATGAGGCTGTAAAGCCGACGCTGAATATTATTGACGCCATTGACAGTATGCATAAGGACGGTCCCACCGCAGGGGAAGTCATCCATACAGGAATCTTGATTTCTTCAGTCAACGGATATGAAGCCGATTGTGTGGCCGTAGCTTGTATTCAAGCAGATCCCAAACGAATTCCTATGATGCGGGCTATGGTGCGCCGGGAGAAACTCTCTGCGGATTTGAATGCTATCCCGGTGACCGGTACTTCAATTGAATCTGTGACCTGTAAGAAATTTGTCATGAAGTACAATGATGACTGCGCCAATCTCCATTTCAGCGATGGCTTCTTAGGGAAGATGCTTGCACTTGCATTGAAGCCAAGACCGGTATTTACCAAGAAATGTCGTTCCTGCGGAGAATGTGTAAGATGTTGCCCGGTGAACGCCATTGAAATTGAGAAAGGCAAACGGGCCAAGGTGGATTTGGAGAAATGCATCCGTTGCTACTGTTGTCAGGAGTTATGCCCGTTTAAAGCGGTTAAGATTAAGAAAACCCTATTGGGAAAGGTGGTTACAAAGTGAAAGGATTAAATATTGTTTTGGTGGAGCCTGAAATTCCGCAAAATACAGGAAATATTGTACGTACGTGCGGTGGCATCGGTGCCCATCTTCATTTGGTGCGCCCTTTAGGCTTTGAAGTGACGGATAAACACTTGAAACGTGCCGGATTAGATTATTGGCATTTGGTGGATATTACGTATTACGATTCTTTTGAGGAAGTGAAAGCAAAGGCGGATCGGGATGCAACTTTCTACTATTTTACCACCAAAGGTGCCAGAAGACACAGCGATGCCCAATATAAAGACGGCGACTATTTGGTGTTCGGCAAGGAAACCAAGGGACTACCGGAGCCTTTGCTGGCGGCCAATTATGACACCTGTGTGCGACTTCCCATGCGCCCAGATTTTCGTTCTTTGAATTTGAGCAATGCGGTGGCAGTGGCGGCCTTTGAAGCGATGCGTCAGCTGGATTACGAGGGGCTGGAGTTCGAGGGTCATTTGGTTGACAGTAGTTTAGAAGTTCGGTAAAATGAAATTAAATAGAAAAACCGTGGAGGAATGAAGATGAAACGTGTTATTACTTTAATCTTGGCAATGGTATTTTGTGTGACGCTTTTCTTGCCGTCACTTGCCGGTGGCACAGAACGAGAAGAATATATTAAGCTGGATAAATCTACGTATTTGTCCGGTGAATTTATGGAATTTATCTATGAATTTACGGAAGGGGATCCCAATCGCTGGATTTGTATGTACAAGGGCACTGTGCAAGCCTCCAATATGGTTTTTGCGACAACCGCTACGTCAAGACTTGCGTCTAACGTATATGCCCCAAATATTTCGGTGGGGATGAACGGGCAAGATCGCCCCACGCCGTTAACACCGGGAAACTATTTATTGAAAGTTATGTATTTGCCGGAAGGTGCGAATTATGAGGATGCTTCTGTGTTCGTGGAAGGGGAGAAGAGTTCTCTTACTTATTCGTTCACTGTGAATGCCAATAGCGTGACGACCCCTACCATTTCTGTTGCACAGAAAGAAATCGGCAAGAATGGCAACTTGGTGGTAACGTATGCCGGTGTTGCCCATAATTTGGAGAATCGCACGTTGCACGTGGCAATTTTGGATCAGAACGGAAATACTGTAAAGACGCGTCAATTATGGAACGGTATGTACTATGCAGGTATTGCCGGAGAGGTGTCTATTTCTCTGGTTGGTGTGGAGCCGGGTTCGTATACGGTTCGCTTGGTTTGCAGTGACAGTGAGTTTGCCGTGGATGATACGGCGATTGCCATTACCGTTACCGAACAAGAGGACGGTGATCATAGCGTTGTATTCCCGGAAGATTTATTTAAGAACAAAGAAATTTGCGGTCAGTATTTTGCTAATGCGGATAATCCGGGAAATAAGTATGAAGTGATCGATGGGGAATACGTAATGACAGTCCCCCTTCATCCCGGTGCGGACTATATGTATACCTGGGATCCCATTCCTTATGAAACGTTTACCGTGACCTTTGATTTCCTCTTGCATATTGAAGAGGGTGGTCAATTTGCGGATGAAATGGATTTCTTGTTTGGCATGCCTAAGGCGGGAATGCCTTTCCACCAGGTATCTATGGCCAATGCCTATGGATCCTTCTCTATGCTTCATTATAAACATACCGGGTCTGCTTTTGAAAATTATGAGTATGACACGTACTTCTACGATATCTACGAAGAAGAAATGTGGTACACTATTTCTTTCCAAGTGACACCGGATGACGTGACGGTATTTATTGGTGATGAAGAACTGATGATCTTGGAAGATACAGCAAATTGTATTGGCGAATACGGCCACATTGGTCTTCGCGGCGGTTCTAATGCCGGATGGAAGATTAAG
>JAFYOJ010000019.1 GCA_017560225.1 Clostridia bacterium | reverse complement strand
TTACATCACTTTCTGTTCTTCCGTATTTGGGTGCACATAGATTCGGTGATACAGGCTATTACGTGTCTCCCGATGGATCCGGTGCATTAACCTACTTTGATGTTGCCAGAGTCAATAACTATAATGAATACTATAAACGTATTTACGGTATTGATCCTACTTTCGACAGAATGGATGAACCTGATTTGGCAGGGGAGAATCTCTCTGTTGGTGTGTATGGTATCGTAGATGCTGAATATATGATTACTTCATTTATTGACCAAGGAGAAGCTGGTGCATATTTGAAGATTGGTAACCCAGGTGTTCGAAACTTACCGTTCTATTCTATTTATTATCAGTATAATTATCGTTCATTCTACAAGCTCCAAATTTCAAAATCCGGTACCAGCTATGATATGGTAGTCAAGGATATGCAGATTGGTGACGTTGAACAAAGTATTTATTTTGACACGAATACTGAGTTTGATGCTGCTGACGAGAAGAAAGAAACCGCGTTTACTTATGTGGATGTTGCTACGAAGACGCGTACCTTGTTGTTGGATAAGTGGTCCTCTACTTGGAACATTGATAAGAAGAATTTAGAAAAAGCTGCAGCTGTTTTGAATCTTCGTTTTATGATGGGTGCAGAAACTGTATCCGGTGGCGTGTTGGATGAACTCAAAGTTATGACTACCTTTGAGGATGTTCGTGAAATTTATGAAGATTTGGAAGCGGCGGGGTTGTCTGATTTAGCTTTGACACTTCGTGGCTGGACATCCGATGGTTATTACTGGAATGCGACAACGAAGAATAAAGTTGAAAGCGATTTCGGTGGTAAGAGTGGCTTGAAGAAGCTGAATAAATGGGCAGAAGAGAAGGGGATTTCTTTATCCTTAGATAATAACTTGTTGACCATTTATGGATCTCCCAATGGTTGGAGCGGTGCAACTTTAAGAAATTCGGTTGTTAAGTATCCGAATTCCTTCTACATGAAGTATGATTCGGTTTCTGTTTCCGGACGTTTTATTAATTTGGGATATTGGATGAGTCCTAAGTATTTCAACGACAACTTATTGAAAGGCAGTATCTCCAGATTGGAATCTTATAAGACGAATGGGGTTACATTGCAACAAGTTGGTAATATGCTTTATTCGGACTATAATGAATCCAACGCAATGCTCCGTATTCAGGTTGCAAATCAATATGTAGATTGGTTGAAACAGTATAAAGAAGCATTTGATCAAGTGTCGGTTTACTATGGATATGATTATGCGGTTGCAGTGGCTGATTCTGTTATGGATATGCCTATGGATCGTTCTTCTCATATCGTACTGGATGAATCAGTTCCTTTTATGCAAATTGTATATCATGGTTTGGTAAATTATTATGCTGCTCCCATCAATAACCAAGATGGTGCACAGTATGCTTTACTTAAAGCAGTGGAATATGGTGCGAATATTTCCTATGAAGTTACAAAAGCAGAAACAAAGGAATTGCAGTATACGCATTATTTGGATTTGTTTAAAGCGCAGTATTCCTTGTTAAAGGATGAAATTATCGATGCTTACCGTGTGGCAGCAAACGCAATTCAGCCCTTTGCTTGTGAGAATATTGTAAATCATGAGCAAGTTGATGCTTATAAAGAAGTTTTCTGCACAACGTATTCCGGTGGTGCTGAGGTTTATGTAAACTATACGGATGCAGCGTATACGCTTCCTAATGGCAGCGTTGTTCCTGCAATGAATTATTTGGTTGTAAATGGTTAAGGGAGGGGTAGAAGTTGGCAAAACAGGTCATTAAATATAAAAAGCAACAGGCCCATAAGACCACTTTGAAATTTGGATCATTTGAACGTCGAAGAGCCATTGAGGGATGGACGTTCTCGATTCCGTGGGTTGTTGGTTTTATTTGGTTTATGTTGATTCCTCTTTTCTTATCCATTCGAACCAGTTTCTTTGTTACAAAATTGACTGATATGTATGGGTTTAGAGGCGAAAGTACTTTTGTTGGTTTTGAAAACTATGTTGACGTTATAAAGGACCCTGCGGTAGGCGAAGTAGTTTTCAACTCTTTCCTGGCGTCTTTGTATAAGGTTCCTGTTGTTGTTGCGTTTGCATTGTTTGTTGCTGTGTTATTAAAGCAGGATTTCCCCGGTCGTACAATCTTCCGTGTTATCTTCTTTATTCCGGTTATTCTGGCAGGCGTTATTATGGCCTACTTGTTTAGCGACAGCATTGGTTCTATTAGTATTTTCTCCAGTATGATTTCCTCTGGTGGAATGGGATTTATCAGTGAACTTATAGATGTTTCTATTATTTCACAGATTGGTACCATTATGTGGTCCAGTAGTGTTGAAATCCTGATTTTCTTGGCTGCACTTCAGAGTGTTCCTGCTATTTTGTATGAAGTAGTAGAATTAGATGGTGCAACCGCATGGGAAAGTTTCTGGCACGTAACACTTCCATACATCTCTCCCTTTGTTATCTTAAATGCGATCTATGCATTAGTTGACTCTTTTGTAGATGTATCGAATCCTGTTATGGGTATTTTGGAAGAGATGACGAAAGCAGGTACCAAGTATGGTCTGGCTTCGGCTCTTAGCTGGATGTATATGTTGGCTACACTGATTGTTATCTTAATCTTTGTGCTTCTTACACGGAGGTGGTTACGATGAATATTTTCAGTAAAATTTCCGGAAAGGTTAATGAGTTGGCGGACCGATATCGTAATTTGGGATATCGTGCCAAGAAGAAGATTACATTTATTATTGGAAGAATCTTTTTATATTACGTTTTGATCGAGCTGGCATATTTATTTATCCTTCCGTTTATTTACGTACTGACAACGTCTATGATGTCTTACAAGGATTATATGGACCCGTCTATTGAATGGATTCCTTCTGCAATTCATTGGCAGAATTATGCAGATGCGTTTAAAGGATTGTCTTACTTTGGATTCAAAACAGCCCAAGACGGGAGCACACAGTTTATTTCTTCTTTCTTAAATACCGTGATTGTTTCCTTGGGAAGTGCATTATTACAGTGTGTATCTTGTGCGGTTATTGGATACGGTTTGGGCCGTTTTAATTTCAAAGGTAAGAATTTCATTTTCATTACAGTATTGCTTGCCTTGTTAATTCCGCCGCAAACGACCATTATCGCTTCGTACGGAATGTGGTCATCGATGAAAATGATTAATACTTTCTTCCCGGTTATCCTTCCTACGTTATTTGGTTTAGGTTTGCGCGGTGCATTGTTTGCATTGATTTATATGTATTTCTTCCAGCGTATTCCCAATGCAATGGATGAGGCGGCGCGTATTGATGGAGCAGGTCCTTTGCGTGTATTTACACAGATTATGCTTCCGTTGGTTCGTTCTGCTACTGCAATCGTATTCATCTTCTCCTTTGTATGGCACTGGAATGATAACTATGAAGCACCGATGTATATGTATTCCAATGCGGTGATGACACTTCAACCGAAGTTGGAGAACATCAAATACTATTTTGCTGAATTGATGGGTTCTTCCGGTGAGGTTTCGGATTATGCAAAAGCTATGACAGAACCTACTTTGTTTGCGGGTTGCTTGTTGGTAATGCTTCCTGTGTTGATTGTATACATTTTGGGACAGAACAAATTGGCTGCCGGTATTGAACGTTTGGGTGTTATTGAATAATGAAAGGTGAGCATCAAAATGAGAAGTAAATACACTAAAATTCTACTTATAATTGTTGCTTTGTTAATTTCTGTAACAGCAGTAGGCTGTCAGGGAAGTGGAGATTCTGCTTCTTCCACTGCAGAAGGTGGATTTAGAACCCCGGTACCTCAACCGGATGAGTTGGCAGGCTCTATTAAATTTTCCACTTATTCCACAGCCGGCTATGATGCCTCTGCGTTTAACTTCATTGGAGACTTTACGCAACAGTATCCCGGTGTCGAAGTAACAGAAGACAGTGCAATTTCTTATGATGAATATTTTGCAACGTTGGATCAACGCGTAGCAGATGGAACCATTGGAGACGTATTCTTGGTTGACTCGGATCGTTTGGCAACTTATGTGGAGAAAGGGTACGTGTTGGATATTACGCCTTATTTGGATGGTTTAATTGAGTATACCTCCGGTAAGTACTCCAAATTAGTGCCCCAAGAAATTTTCTATACAGCGGCATATCAGTCTTCCTTGTATAAGGGAAACATGTATATGGTTCCGACTGAATATGAAAATAAAGCGGTATGGCTTAATTTGGATTTGTTGAAAGAGGCAAATCTTACAGTTCCGTCCGACACATGGACTTGGGATGAT
>JAFYOJ010000187.1 GCA_017560225.1 Clostridia bacterium | reverse complement strand
GTGCCGGCAAGGGTGGCGCGAAAGAAACAGAGAAAATTATTCTGACGGCGTCCGGCGGTCCTTTTAGAAGCTATACCAAAGAACAATTGGCAGGAGTTACATTAGAAGCGGCTCTGAATCATCCCACCTGGAAGATGGGCGGTAAGATTACAGTAGACTGTGCGTCTATGATGAATAAAGGTTTAGAGGTCATTGAAGCTATGCACTTATTCGATGTGCCGGTTTCTCAAATTGACGTGGTGGTCCATCCTCAGAGTATCATTCACTCCATGGTGATGTTTAAGGACGGCAGTGTGCTGGCGCAGTTGGGCAATCCGGACATGAAAGTGCCCATTCAGTTGGCTTTGACCGATCCATACCGTACGGATTCAGAAACCCGCCGTTTAGATTTGGCGGAAATTGGGCAACTTACTTTTGAACGGCCCAATAAGGAGGTTTTTCCGTGCTTGCGCCTTGCCTATGAGGCGGCGGCGAAAGGCGGAACGCTTCCGGCAGTTATGAATGGCGCTAATGAGCAAGCCGTAGATTTTTTCTTGAAAAAACAAATGAATTTCACAGATATCCCGTATATTATAGAACGGGTGATGGAAGCCCATCTTTCCGGACAGGGAGAGGCATTCTTGGAGAAACCCGATTTAGACGATATTCTTCGCTGTGATGCCTGGGCGAAGGCGGAAGTAAGGAGATTGGTATGTCCGTAATCGGCAGTATTTTAACGATGATTTTGATTTTGAGTTTGCTCACGGTGGTGCATGAGTGGGGACACTATCTTGCGGCCCGGATCTTTAAAGTCAAAGTCAATGAGTTTTCTATTTTTATGGGGCCTAAGATTTTTTCTCGTGTGGGGAAGAAAACGGGTACCCGTTTCTCCATTCGTTGCCTTCCTTTGGGTGGTTTTTGCGCATTGGAAGGGGAGGAAGAAACCAAAGACAGTCCCGATTCCTATTGCAGTAAACCTTGGTATCAGCGTGCGGTGATTTTAGTTGCCGGTGTGCTGATGAATTTCATACTGGCTATTTTAATTATTTCTGTTATTTTTGCTTTCGACGGCTATGATACCAGAACGGTCAAGTCTGTGAACAACGTGCAAGATGCTGCCTGGGTGATGCCTATGGCACTGACCGATTTGGAACCGGGCGATGAAGTCATTGCTTATAACGGCAAACAAATCAGTACACCTGCGGATTATTCTTTGTATCTGGTGGTACAAGAAGCGGAAGATGTAACGTTTACAGTTCGAAAGAAAGACGGCACAAAAGTGAAGTACGTTTTGGACAGAACGGTGGATCGTCAAGAGAATAAAGAGGATCCGGAGAACCCCGGTACGCTAAAGGTTGTAACGCATCTCACCAAGAAGGTTGGTAAGGCGGAGACGAAACTGGGAACCTATACGTCTTCTTGGGAGAATAATCGGGTCCTCATCATTACGCTGGATTATGCGGATGGTCGCAAGGCGGAATACTATTACGACACGCAGGCTGAAGTACCCGGCGTGTACGTGACGGAAACGGCAACAGACGGTACTGCGAATGAATGGGTAAAGACCGATTTGTCAGAAAAATACACCGATGCGGAATATGTGCAAGCTTTAATTACGGAGTTTAACACGGCGGGCATGTATAAGAAATTTGGATTTTCTTTTACCTATAACCAAAAAGGAAACATCTTCCAATGTGTTGGCCAGAGCTTTGTGTATGCGTGGTCCTTGGTGAAGTCGGTATTCTTGTCTTTGTGGTGGTTTATTACCGGTAAATTGGGGATGGATGCTATGGCAGGCCCCATTGGCATTACTTCTTTAGTGAATGCGGTTGTGACGGCAGAGGTTGCTACCAGTACGAAGTTTTTCGCCCTGGCGGATATGACCGCTTTGATTAGTGCCAATTTGGCGGTGTTTAACTTGCTTCCTGTGCCTGGTTTGGATGGCGGTAAGTTGCTGTTTATTGCCATTGAACGCATTCGAGGCGGCAAACAGATCTCTCCGGAAACAGAAGGTAAGATTTCTTTGGTGTTCTTTGCTTTGTTGATTTTGCTTTCCATTGTAATTGCAGGAAACGACATTATAAACTTGATTCGATAATAGGGAAAGAGGGGCAGCTATGTTTCTGAGAAAGGATACAAAACAAATTTCTGTTGGCGATAAAGTATTAGGTGGTGGTGCTCCCATTGCGGTGCAATCCATGACCAATACCGATACGAGAGACGTGGCAGCTACGGTGGCACAAATTCACGCTTTGACAGAAGCGGGTTGTGATATTGTTCGCGTGGCCATTCCTGATATGGCGGCAGCGGACGCTGTGGCGGACATTCGCAAACAAATTTCCATTCCCTTGGTAACCGATATTCATTTTGACTATCGTTTGGCTCTTCGCTGCATGGAAAATGGCGCGGATAAAGTGCGCATCAATCCCGGTAATATCGGGGATCGGAAGCGCACCGAAGAAGTGGTGCGCATGGCAGCGGAGCGAAAGATTCCCATTCGAATCGGAGTCAACGGTGGTTCCTTAGAGAAAGAATTATTACATAAATACGGCGGCGCTACGGCAGAAGCTATTGCAGAAAGCGCCATGCGCCACGTGGAAATTTTGGAAGATTTGGATTTCACCGATATCGTAGTTTCTTTGAAATCCTCTGATGTGGAGAAAACTATTGCGGCCTATGAATTGATGGCCCGGAAACGCCCTTATCCCCTTCACGTAGGGCTTACAGAGGCCGGCACCGTATGGAGTGGCACCATTAAGTCTTGCGCG
>JAFYOJ010000186.1 GCA_017560225.1 Clostridia bacterium | reverse complement strand
CGGCAGCTTTTTCGCTCAGCGCACCGGCACTTCTTGTGCAAAGGATCAGCGAGCCGACCGTCATCGTTCCGACAAGGTTGCCGAACCAGGTGACCCCGAGTTCGATCAGATAAGACGGTTTTCTTACGACCCATTTTACCGGATAAAAATCCTAAGGGAATGAAGGACGCAATGGCTGCCACCGTTGCACACAAAAGATATCCGGAAGACGTACCTAAATCCGTGCCCCAGACGCTAACGCAGTACCGGGAAAATGCCGTTGTGACTGCATTATAGGCCATATACCACAAAAATACGGAAATTAAAATCAACACCAAACTTCTGAATACGGGACGGGGGAGTTTCCCTTGGGGCGCCACTTCTTCCTCCGGCTCATCGTGGATGTTGGTTTCTGCTAAAAGTTTATTCTCCCGCACCGCAAACACCATCACCAGTACGCACAGCAGCATAAAGCCTGCCGTTACCATAAATAAAGGTGTAAAGGACTGCCCCTTGGCATAGCCGGAAGCGCCGTCCGGTGTCTTCTCGCTGGTTAAGAGGAACATCATCACCACCGTGGAGAAGATACCGCCTAAATATCCCACTAAATTGATAATGGCGTTGGCTTTACTGCGCAGGGGCTTCTCCGTTACGTCGGGCATATAGGCAACCGCCGGCGTTCTGTATATGGACATTACGAACAGCAAAAGGAAGAGCGCTGTGATGAAGCCGATCAGATGGCGCTCCGCGGTAAAATAGGACAGAATGCCAATTAAGATGACCGCGCCGATGGTGCCAAACAGAATGTACGGCGTCCGCTTGCCCAACCTTGTGTGGGTCTTGTCCGACAGGGCGCCAAACAAGGGGAGCATAAAGATGGCCAAGATATTATCTACGGACATAATGGCGTTTGCCGTGAACGTTCTAAGGCCAAATACGTTCTCTAAAATATAGGGAATAACCTGGTCGTACACCTGCCAGAATGCCAAAATGGACATAAAGGCAAGGCCGATGAGAATGGTTCTTTTGTAGTTGAGTTTCATAAGTGTCCTCCTGTTTGTGAATAGTATTATTATAGGCGGAAAAGGGGAAATATTCAAGGATACCCCAAAAAAGAAAAAGGCGGAAATTGCTTCCCGCCTCATTTTATCTTTCTATATTACCCTTTAACCTGTTCCACAATCCGCTCCGCAATCTTGGCCATGCCGTAATCGCTGGGGTGGAGGCAGATGCCTTCGTGTTCAAATTCGCCCAATGCCATGGTGGCTTTGTCTGCGGCCAGATCGTTCAGACAACAGAACGTATATCCGTTTCTCTTGGCCACATCCTCAAAAGGACCGTCCAAATCTTCCCGGGGCCAGAAATTGTTGGTAACGATAACTTGCCGCGCTTTGCCTGCGAAGAAGCGAATCATATCCTCATAGTAGGGGATACAACTGTTCTCCTCGTGCATCTTCGGGAAAATATTTTCCCCAATCCGCACGATCACAATATCGGCACCGAATTCCGCCGCCCGAGTGTAATACGCATCCAAAATCTCGGAACCCTGATCAAAATGGCATTCCCAATAAGAAACTTGGGCGATTCCGTAGGAAATAGGGCCGAAGCGTTCTTCCAACGCGGCTACGGTTTGATGTACGTAGTCCTTCTCCGGGGAGGAGGCTGCCATGCCCCAATTTCTTTCCCAACCGATCTCGGCTTTAAACTCGTGGAACGTAATGGAATTTCCGATAAAGAGGACGCGAAGCGCAGCATCCGGCTTTTCATGAAGCATCACGAAGTGGTCCGTTGCCAGCTGGCCCTCTGCCTTTACCGTATTCTTCTTATGTAAATCCTTCTCCTGTGCAGTCATCTCAAAACTCCACGGGGAAAACGATTTCCTGTACACCGTCTTTGCATACGTAGTGCTTTTCAACGCCCAAAGATTTCATATGCTCATACAAACGAATGGTTTCAAACGGACCTTCGTTGTACTGCTGGTGAGGCCAGCGGTTCTCCCAAAGCCATACAGGGGTCGTCCACAAGCAAGCTTTCGGCTCGAGCCAAGTATAAATTTCAAAGGCAACACCGTTAGAACCGTGGTGTGCCATTTGCACAAAGTCACACTTCAAAT
>JAFYOJ010000185.1 GCA_017560225.1 Clostridia bacterium | reverse complement strand
GTGGAACTGATTCAATCTTCGGTGAAGAAGATTTTTCATCCCGCTGCACTTCGGTTTAGTCCTGTTTTGGTCGGCATTTTGCTGGCGTCTTTATTGGTAAAAGTTTGGCTCTTTGTGGCGAATCGCTATATGGGCAAACAAATTCAATCAGGTGTACTGCTGGCTACCGGTAAAGATTGCTTGAATGATGTTATGGCAACCGGTGCCATTGTTGTGGCAACGGTTGTAGGTCATTTGACCGGCGTTTCTTTAGATGGCTATTTGGGTGCCGGTGTCGCTTTGTTAATTCTTTGGGGCGGTATCGGGATTGTTCGGGATGTAATTGACAACTTATTGGGTAAACCCCCGGCTCATGAATTGGTGCAGGAAATTGAACAATTGATTCTTGCCGGCGAAGGCGTCAATGGTGTTCACGACTTAATGGTTCACGATTACGGCCCCGGTCGGGTTTTTGCCTCTGTACATGCAGAAGTGCAACACGATGCGGATATGGTGGATGTGCACGAAGTTATTGACACTATTGAACAACAAGTCTTTCAGCAGTTAGGGGTTACACTGGTCATCCACATGGATCCGACCCCGGCGAGTTGCGACCGAATCGGCTGCTTGAAGCAGGAAGTTTTGCAAGTCGTTCAAGCCATTGATCCTGTGTATACCATCCACGATTTCAGAGTGACGGAGGGAGAGAACCGTATCAATCTGATTTTTGATTTAGTGGTGCCGGCGGAAACCTCCAACGAACGAAGAAAGGCTCTGACAGAAAACATCTGTCAAAGCCTGAAAGAACGCGATCCTCGTTATTGTTGTGTCATTCAAATTGATAATGCGTATTGACTGTATTCCGTCACGTAAGACGCCTTGGTTTGACTGGACGTCAAAATAATTTGAATATCATTTTCTTTTGCAAATCGGAGAAGTGTTTCTAAGGAAGCACTTCTTCTTTCTTCGTCATAAACCGCCATGGGCTCGTCCAAAATCAAAGGAATCTTCTGACCGGATTCTGCCAACCATTTAATTTCTGCCAACTTGACTGATAAATTTAACTGTTTTCCCGTGGCGCCGCTATAATGTTTCCCGCTGCGCACAACATTTCCCACCCGTACTTGGGGTTCCAATACACGGGAAAGTTCTACCGTGTCGTACCGGCCCGACGTGAGTTCCCCTAAATAAGTGCCGGTTTGCCCGGAAAGACGTGGACCTAAGTCCCACTGCTTTCTGTATTGCGCTTGTTGTAAAAGGTCGGCACCTAAGGAAACAGCGGTAATATGTTTCTGCACTTCCGTCTGCGCTTCTTCAATCTTTGCGATTTCTGCTTCTAATTCTTGCGCAGTCCGCTCTCCGCCCATAAAACGGCGAAGCATTTCCAACTGGGCTCGGCTGTAGGTAATTTGCTGTGCCAGTGCGGAGGCTTTAGAAGTCACTTCCGCTTGATTCTGTCGCTCCTTCTCCATGGAGGCAACACACTGTGCAGCGGACTTACAGCGATCACTTAAAGATAACATCGCCAGATCCATTTCTTCGTAAGAAGGTTGATTGAGTCCCAGCAAATCCCATAGCGCTTGTTCTTTGAAGGACAACGTTTCTTCTGCTTCCAGCAGAGTGGAACGACCGCCTGTGGCCACTAAAATCAGGGCCAAAGACAATACAAAGAACAATCCGCCTGTCATAAAGCAGGCGTTCAAATGCCAGTCGGCACTTAAGGTACTCAGCGGCAGGAATGTGGGCAACCATGTTTCCGGCAGGAACAAGGCAATCAACGTAAGAAAATCTACAACCAATAAAACAATCAGCAGAATTATCCAGGGCCGTTTCTTGTGTGCCAAGGCTTCCTTCGCATCCACATATTCCTGTTGCATAATCTCCACTGTTTCCCGCAAACGTTCTGCTTTCTTTTGCTTCTCTAAAAGCGACACGGACGCCGTGAACACCTCCATAGAAGGGGACTTGCCTTCCTTTTGGGTAAGTGCGGTGTGCTGCTGTTCCAGTTGTTCAATTTGTGCCTCTAACGCCTGGGCTTCGCATTCGGAATGTGTGCGTTTCTCGCTTCGTTCTCGTAAAATGCCTTTCTGTGTGTCTAACCGGCGCACCTCGTCTGCTAATTTGTTTTTAAACTGTAAAAGGGATTGGGATTCCGCCGTTTTACCGCCATTTCCGGTCTTTTGCGTCAATCCCTCTAACTGCCGAACCTCCCCATCCTCCTCCGGGGACGATAAACCCAGGGTGAACAGTCGAAAACTTTTCCGAGGAAGATTCAAATAGCGAAGTCCGATGGTGTCGCCCTTGGGCAGAAGCTCATGCGTATCGGTCTGCTGGTTAGTAACGGTGATGCGATCTTCCTCCGGCGTGGTACCCCAAGAAACCATTGCCTTGTAGGACACCTCGTCATGGGTAAACGTCATGGTGCCGCCGAAAGGCCCTCCGTTCCAAGGACGCCAGAAATTTCTACCGTCTGCTTCAAATCCATAGAGGAGTGTTTCTATGAAAGCCAACACCGTGCTCTTTCCGCTTTCGTTCTTACCGCAAAGCAGGTTGAAATCTTCTCGGAAAGAAAGGGATAAATCTCGGTGACAGCCAAATCCATCTATTTCAATTCGTTCAATCTTCATGGCTGTGGAACTCCTCTCTGCCATAAACTTCTTCCGGCGTTTGCACACTATCCGGACAAACGCTCAAGGCGTACTCTAATGCTAAACGCACCAATTCCGGATCTTGTTGTGTGCCGGTATATTGGGCTTCCTTTACTAAGTAATCGGCCAGTTCACCGGACTTTAAGGGCTGTACTGATGCAGCGTCCCGGGTAAAACGGGCTCGTACCTGCATATAAGGGTAGGTGCCGGCCAGTGCGTTTCTGAGCTGTGCTAAGGAGAACCGTAGCTGGGGTGCCGGCGTGCCGGTGAGTGTCAGTCGATAATAATCGTTGGTGCCGGTAAAATGGTGCAAAATCTGCGCTGTAATTTCATCTTGGGTTTGTATCGCAGATACGTCTAAAGAAACTTCCCGATAATGCAGGGAGGCTACGTCCTTAAAAGTGAATGTGTAGTTGCCTTTCCCCAGTGTGCCGATTAAAATGCCACCTTCTTGGTTAAATCCTTTGGGTTGGCAAGCACCCGGATAGGCATAGGCCGTTTGATCCAGTGTGATAATACCGCTATGGTTATGGATATGTCCCAATGCGCAGAAATCAAAGCCGCATCCATTCAACAGTTCCGGATCCGGGGTGCCGTGCATCAGTAAAATATTGATATATGCAGGATCCAATTCCGGGAAATTCTCCGGTGCCAACATTTTAGAAACAGTTTGGGCACTTTGGTAATTCATACCATATACGCGCACCGCTTCTTCTGTTTCCGGCAAGGTTAATTCCACTGCTTCTAATCCTTTTGTAAAAATAAATACGTTCTCCGGCCACGTTTCTTGTATGTAGAGAGAAGTAGGGGTGGCAGGATCATTGTTTCCGGGGCTAATGAAAATACAGGTATCGGGGATGCTTTCAAACGCCTTTTCCACAAACTGAAAAGTTTCCGCTGTAGCTTCATCTCCTTGGAATAGGTCGCCGGCAATCAGCAACATAGAAGCCTTGGTTTCTTGTACGTTTTGGATCACGCGAAGAAAGGCTTCTTTGTGATCGGTCATACTCTCTTTTGCAAGATTGCCCAAATGGATATCTGCACAAATTACAACTTGCATACGGCACCTCAATTCATCGGCCATGCGGAACGGTAGATCTTTCCCTGGGTAGGGCCTGTCCCGATGGTTGCTAACATATCACTTACGGTCATGACCGTGTATTCGCCTTGCTCTTCGATATAGGTCAGGAGCTTGTCTACCACAACGGCTGTTCCGGGATGCACATCATGGAACAGAATAATGGCACCGTGCGAGAGTCGGCTTACGAGTGGCGCTGCCGGTGCATCTAAATAACCCAAGCCGTGTTCAAACAAAATCTGGTTGGCAATCTGATTGGTCGCTTCTTCTTCAGAAATGTTATGCTTCGTTGCATACTCCGCTACGGGATTCGGACTAATACGGTACCAATCCCATGAGTCGATGGTCCATAAAATAAAAGGCATCGGGCTAATTTCCAACAGATGCTGGGTATAATTCCCGGAGGGCGGACGGAACAATGTGGGCGTCTGGCCCGTTAATTCCTTAATCTTGTCATTCGTCTTAGTTTGCTGCAACAAAAATTCTTCGTCCGTCAAGTTTCGAATATCCGGGTGAATATAGGTGTGGTTGGCCAGCTCATGTCCTTCTTGCGCTGTGCGCTTAATGATGGGCTGGTAATCTGCGTATTCTAAATTTAGACCTTTAATAAAGAAGGTTGCTTTGACATTGTGCTTTGCCAGCACGTCTAACATTCCGCTGGTATCGTAGTCCGGTCCATCGTCAAAGGTAAATGCGATGATCTTCTTGTCCGTGGCTACCGGAGTCCGTGTGGGGATTGGGGTCAAAGTTGGGGATGGGGTCTTGGTGGGTTCCGCTGTAGGTGTTTCCGTGGGTGCCACTGTGGGTGTTTCCGTAGGTGCTACGGTGGGGGTGTTGGCAGGGGCTTCCGTGCTTTGCGGCACGGGCGCCATCCGGCATCCGGTAGTGATACAGATGCAACATAATATCAGTAAACATAATAGTCTGTACGTGTGTTTCATTTTGCTTGCTTCATCCATTTCTCTTTCGTAAAATTCGTTCGTTTGTATATTGTGTTATATAAGGATATTATATGCGTTTATGGACTTTTTTGCAAGGGGAGGATTTCGTGGTATAATAGGTTTTGAAAAGGGGTGTTCCTATGTTCTTTGTAGAACCGATGACGTTAGAAGATGCCAAGACGATCTGCACCTGGCGGTATGAAGCGCCGGCAGATATTTACAATACAGAGAATTCAGAAGAGGCTTGGGACTCTTTCATGGACGAACTGCATTTTTCCGTTCGTGACAGGGAAAATGGTCCTTTGCTTGGCTACATTGCATTCGGTCCTGCTGCCACCCTGGCCCATCCGGAACTTATGCATATTTATGAGAATGAGGCATATACTGATATTGCACTGGGGTTGGATCCGGCGCGGCGGGGCAAGGGATTGGGTACGGAGATTTTTACCCTCGCTATGGAAATGGCCGGGGAGAGTTTCCCGGAGGACGGCTTTCGTGTTACCGTGGCCGCCGACAACGAGCCCGCTCTTCGCATTTATCGTAAAATGGGCTTCGAAGTGATTTGTGATTTACAGGCGGAGATTATTTACCCGGATTTTGATGAAGTGGAACGCACCTGCCGGAAGAACATTTACGTGATGGTGAAAGGATAATTTGTAAACTTGCTGTGAAATTTGGGATTTAGTCTTGCACAAGTGTTGATTCTATGGTATACTAGCGAAGCGCTTTGAGAGAAGCGCAACAGAATATCGCGGGATGGAGCAGTTGGTAGCTCGTCGGGCTCATAACCCGAAGGTCGTTGGTTCAAGTCCTTCTCCCGCAACCAAACGAAAGCCTTACAAACACTACTGTTTGTGAGGCTTTATCTTTTTTGTATATTTTGAATAATGGTGCGTTGACACCAATTTTGACACCAACGTGCTGTTTGGAAATTATTCTGAAACGGAAGGCCTGATTAATTCGTTTTATGGGAACAGGATATGGTTGCACTAGTAATTACCTTCTGCTAAAATGAAAATACTGTTAGTAGTATCATATATTATATAAGGAGGCATAAAATGAGAGCTATAAAGTTGATATTAATTCTAATTGGTATACTTACTATAACCGCATGTGGAAAGATGTCTTCAACCAATAATTGCACGAATTGTAATGAACACAATTCAAATGAAACAAATTTTTGTTCAAATTGTGGGAAGGAAATTGTTCTCGATGAGCAAACTTCCACACCGACGCCTGCAATACCTACAGAAACACCAAAACAGTTATCTAAAGAAGAACAAGTTTTAGGCAAATCGAATGCTTTTGTAGAATTGTATGGTGATCTTCCAGTACACAAAGAAAACTATCGAGCGTATTTAGAAGATATGATGTTGATACTTGCTGAATCTATTCAAACTCATCAACTTGGGACCTATAAAGCGCAAACTGTAATAAAAGGGTTAGTGCCGTATGAAGTATACAAAAATCAAAACACAGCTAGCAAAAAAATGGATTCCATTTATGATTATTTTACAAAGGGTCAAATCAGTCACTATTTTACGCTTATTTTTAATGATGGGAAAGTGGTGCGCTGTGAACTTCGAGAAGAAGGATTGAAAGCATTTGTTAGTGATGGTGTTGCCTGTGGGGTGTTTAATGGGCAATGGGGTTCCTTTAATGTGTCTTATAATATGACGATTGAGAGTTTTTGTCAAAAAATGAATGTAACTAAAGAGGTTGCAGTTTCGCTTTTAGCAATCTGCGATACATATGATATAAACTGGCTTGTTGGAAATAATTTTGAATTGATAGATAAATTTGATTAGGGAGAAATTCGAAAATAAAATCTCTCCTTGTTTATTTCCCATAATACACCCCCATCTTCTCCATGCTTCGTTTCTTGTGATCCGGCAAAGCATGGGCGTATAGGTTTAATGTAGTAGATGCTTGGGCGTGGCCGAGGATAGAAGAAAGCACTTTTACATCCATACCGGCTTCTAAGGCTCTGGTGGCAAAGGTATGGCGTAGGGCGTGAAAATTGATATTAGGAAGATTGGCTGATTTCAAAGTTCTTTTAAACAGGTCTTCATACGTACGGGGCTCATAGATGTGTCCGGCGGACGTGGAGAAAATCGGTGTACTAGAAGTCAATTTTACCCCGAAAGTTTGAAGTGATTTTCTTTGTTTATCCCGATAGACCATAAGGTCATTCCATAATTCCGGAAATAAAGGAATTGTGCGCTGGGCGGTTGGAGATTTGGGTAGACGTGAGACAATTTCAGTCGTTGGAATTCCAGCGTTCTTAGCGATGGGTTTGCCGGCGGAATCTATTTTCAAAAGACGTCCTACGGTGCGTCTAATGCGAATTGTGTGATTTCTATAATCAATATCGCCCCATTGCAGTCCAAGTAATTCGCCAAGCCTGATGCCTGTGCTAAGTGTAAAAATAATTCCAAAGGCTGCGGGTATGTTTGATTGGTTGGCAGCTAAGTGTAAGGTCGTTTGTTCATCTAAATTGAGAATGTTGATTTCCTTTTTTCTAATGGCAGGAAGTTTGACACCACATAACGGATTGTGTGTTAAGTGTCCGTTGATGATCGCTTGATCAAGGCATGCATGGAACATATTATAGATATTACGTAACGATTTAGGGGATAGGGATGTATGATCTGCATCGCTCTTTTGTTTCTCGTTAAAGAAACGCTGTAATTGTTCTATTGATAGTGTTGATAATTTAGTTGATCCAAGCGCCGGTTCTAAATGAAGTCGAGCATAACTTTCGTAAGAAATATAGGAAGACTGTTTGATGGTAGGAAGTGCGTATGTTGAAAGCCATTCCCGAAGCCATTGAGATACTGTGCAGTTTGTGGGAATTGTGTAAGTACCTTTATTGATTTTTGATAGAACTTCTGTTAACCGTATCCTTGTTTCATCAAATGTTGAACCATATACCGCATAGCGTTTTCCTTCTAAAGTATAACGTCCCATATATCGACCATCTGAACGCTTATTAATAGAACCTTCGCCGTTAGATTTTTTCTTGCCCACGATGCCATGTCTCCTGTGTTTAAAAAGTCAATCACATTATAACGTGTTCGTTGTTATTCGTAAGCGCCCAATTATTAATCGATTTAGAATGAAGCGCGCTTCACTAATCGACTAAATCTCTACTAGTAAAAGAAATGTTCAATTATAGAACATTTTGATACTATCGCTTTAGTCACTAAAGAATCGCTAAGTAAGAAAGCATCAGTAACATTGAAGCAAGATGATAAATGAATGTTCGTTTTGCAACTGTCAGCTATTGTATATAATAAATAATTATTTATATTTAATTTTATATTCCTTATCTATTACTACTTACTCTTTATTATTTATACCTTTTACAACTGTCAACTATTGAATATATATAATAATTACTTATCTATTTCTAATATAACTCTATATCATTTTTTATTTTTCCAATATGCATCCATAAAATATAAAAAATTCATTTTCACACCATATGAAATCATAAACTCAAATGTTTCCTGATCTTCTTCCCCCGTAGCATAAAAACAATCATACACCTGCCAGACTTTATGCCCCGAAGACAATAAATCATATAAAGTCATTAGATACACACATGATTCAACATAGAAGATATCACTTCCATAAAGTTTTCCACCCTCAGCTTGAATAATAGCTTTTCTAAACTCTTCCATTTTCTCACATACATCTTCTCGATCAATATTCTCTTGATCCATCGCCAACCAAGTATGATGACCAACAGACTTGTCCCCTTGATCAAAGTAAGCACGCATATGCAGATCCTTAATAGCTTTTCTTTTTTCTTTATTAAACACGCCGCCCGGTTCCATTATACGAAAGATACGTTCATACATATCTTCACTCTCATCAACCCACTCACCATTGTTTAAAGATAATGTCATACGCGGCACAGATGCATTAATATCTTTCTCCAATGTAAACCCATAAGCTTTTATAACTTCCTTACGAGCTTCCTTCTTCATATTCGTCATTGAATTAGTTGCCCTAATGCCAATACGATTCACATAAAGATCATCGTCAGACCATGTAAAGTTCGGCTGAAAACGAATACGAAACTCCGGATAGTCTCGATAGTATTTTTCATTAATCTCATTAGCCTTCAAGATATGAAAGCTAAGCCCCGGATAATTCTCATACAGACATAATGTAAGTTGCTTTTCAAATTCAGCTTTGCTTAACTCCGCTGGCTTTATTAGTTTAAGTCTTGATGCAAAACGCACCTTTGTTTTATCAATTGATGCATGTATGTTTTTGATCTCCTTCATATCGTATACTTTGTTCTTCACAATATACTTCTGAATGTTACGAGCATCACAGTAAGCCTTTAAAGCATCCTCATTCTCTTTATAATAGTAGTATGTTTTACTTTTATTATCTTCTTCGTGACATGCCCCAAATTGATATTTAGAGCTTTCTACGCCAATCAAGCCAATCTCTATCATATAAGCAATTGCCCTTGAAACGCCTTTCTCATTCTCCCATATAGAAAGATAGTCCTTGTTTGTTATACTTATGGGCATGATAGTGCATCCGGTCTTAAACCTTTTATGTTTTACAAAATCAACAAACGTCAGGACTTTACTAAGTTTATTCCTAAGCTTAGTCTCAGCCCCTTTAGCTTTACTTTCCTTAATTATAAACACCGGCAAAGTATAGTCTTCAGCACGCTTCGGTTCCCAGTGTTCTTTGTTAACAACAAAATCATACTTCTTCTTATCTGTGAGCCTTCCAGCAATCTCTTCAAGCGTAACCATATATTTCCTCCCAGCGTTTATTCGCTAAATTAATTGAATGATACAATCAACTGCCATCATTATACCAAATTATACAGAAAGAGTGTTACCTATGAACAGTAAATCTTTATTCAACGACCGTTTCACATTATATAACAACTTGAAAAGACTCGACTGCGAGCAATTCAAAATATTCTATAGCACCTTTGTGCATTATTTTGTTAAGCATCAATGCTTTATTAGCACACGGAACTTTCATACCTTGTGGCGTTTGTTAAATCAACTCTGCAAGCAATTAGATGAAAGTTTTCCTGATCCGTATAGTGAATACGAAGAATTGAGATACTTTTGCCTTATCCATTCCTATTATTTTATAGATTGTGTTCCTATTGATCCAATAGCAATCTTAATCTCCAAATTTGTTGATAATCAGATTGATGTTCTTTCGAACTTTGCAAGAGAGTTATATGAGAATGATATTCAAACTGCTTATATGTATATCAATGACGCCTTGAATTTAAATGAATCTGTTGATACGTTAATATTTGAAACACAAGAGCATATAAAATACTTTTCATAATAATAAAGTTTGCAGATATGATTAAAGATATCGCCCCTTTTACTCATAATATTAAGCATACAAGTTAGCATTCCGAAAAAATATTCATCTCAAAATTAATTACGTGTTCTATCTCGCCGTTAATTAGGATTTGAAGTTTAGGAAACATATATAAATACTCACTGTCAAAGAAACCTTCTTTAAGTGCATCCACAACGGATGCAATAAACTGATATTGGTCAAAATTTATGCCGCTTTCATTCGATTCCATTAGTGACAAAAAATAAAGGAATGCGTCTATTTCCAGCAACAATCTAGCGATTTCTTTTGGAGTACATATGTCTTTTTGATAGGTTGTAAGAATTAGATAGGTTTCTTTTAAAAGGTCTTGAATTTCTGAAACTGATACTTTTTTTGCTGAAAGAACTATATGGATTATGTCAGACCATTTTCGGGTAGTCTTATCAATAACATCTATGTTTAATCTTGTGTCCTTTATGGTCTCCTGTAAAATATGAGACATATGTTTTGTGTTTCCCAAATTATCAATTAGTGTATTGATTGCTGCACTTGTTTTGTCAAAATTGCAAGTGTAATAAGCCTCCGATAGAGTTACTCTTATGTCGGCTATTTGTATGGCAAGCGTGTGTAAAGGATGATTTTGGAGAGAATTTATGTCATTTTCAAAATCTCTTAATATATCAATTAATCCGCCAACCGTCCGTGGCACTAGTTCCTCTTGGCTGAATATTTTCAAAAGCTCACTTGTCTTTCTCAATAATATTTGGATTTCTGAAACCTCAATTGGTTCATCATGCCAACCTTTTTCTAAAATACCTATCCATTCATGTGTAAGTTTGTCTGTATCTGAAAGTTCCATATGATGCTCCTTTGGCAAAGAACGACGACAGCGGCAGGAGAACCTGCCGCTGCTACAAAAATAGCTATATGTGTTAACGTAAAGCTGCCCACTTTTGATATTTAGCACAATTCGCACCATCCATAGCAGTAGGGCCTTGTGTAACACCACAGAAAACATTAGCATAACATTTTCCACGAGATCCCGGTTCCGGTGTTTCAGCCGATCCAAATTTTTCTACACGCGGACCAGCCCAGTTCGTACAAGTAGCACAGCACTTCCAGTTTCCACTCCATGTTTTAGACATAAAAATCCTCCGTTCTATTTTGTTTATTTAAATTGGTTTATTTAATTAATTTCTCACAAGTTCTGATGGTGTGATACTGTCCTTCATACTGATTCTGAAAAGTATACATCGCATCTGATCGATCAATCGCCTCTACAAAAGCAACACCAAGCGTTCCGCCTTGAAGTTCTTTAGGATAGTAGGTAATCTTCCAAGTTTCTTTCTGTCCGTACATAAAATCATCTCCTTAAAATTCTTTAGACTTCCTTAACACTGATAACAGATATAGCACCAGCACCATTGCCGAATTGTTGTTTTGCCTGTTGCAAAGCATCCATCCTTGCCTTTGAAGAGTCTACTGCTCTCGCCAAAATAACAATTTCTTTACCCGTATTGCCACTGTGCGCAACGCATTCAAATGTCTTCGTAAATTTTCACCTCCTTGTATTTTTCGCTTGCTACTATGCAAAATATTCTTTGATTAAGTCTTGTTATACTGGTATTTACTTTTGGCTTTTTTCTTCTTCGCGTTTTTGACGTTCTTCATCGGACAGTTCAATACATTTCCAAATTATATTGTAAATCTTATTTGGATTGTCAGGAAGATCGTCTTTGGTTTTTTGAGTAACCTTTTGTAAAAAGCTAACACATACAGCGTCTGCATAGTAACATTCGGTTTTCAAATCAGGCATCCAATAATCTGTCGAGCAAAGGCCTCGTCTACTAAATATGCCAGCATTTTTTATGTATCTTATGTTTTCTTCTAAGTACTTCTCTTTTTCATACGGATGTTCTTCAATAATAGATGCGTATGCATCATTGCTCAAAATAAATTCACGACACTCATCATCGGAAATAAGTTGATATTCATTTTCGACTCCATTGTAGTTTTTAAAATGTATAGTTCTAAGAGCCACAGATGCGACAGAACTCATTTGTTGCTGCGCCCACAAAGCAACCTCGAGATATGCCGAAAGGACTTTGTCTACTGTCGCATTCCCTTCAAAATACCATTTTCTTGTTAAGATATGGATATATTCTTCAATATTTTCGTTGCCAATAACATTTTTATATTTTGCAACAATTTTGTCTATACCTTCTCGAAAATGTTGTTCGCCGTTGGTAGCAACAATATCGAGAACATTCTGATAATCTTTTTTGATGTTTTCTGTAATTTCTGGATAGGCAATATTATATGCATCTTCCATTGTGCATTTATAAGCGTTTACTTCTTTAAATTCTTCCCATGGCTCACCCAGCTCCGGAAGCTTGTATCCAAAAACATTCCGATACAAATAATAGTATCCAGAACCAACGACTCCGTAACACAATTTTTTGCTATTAGCATCGCGGGCGTCAATTGTTCGTTGTGCAAAAATACTCAGCACTTTATTAAATACTGCATCATCATACGATGTGCCAAGTTGATGCATTACATAATTTCTTAAGCCGTCAGAAGAAACTCCACATTTTACAGACCGAATTAATCCCAAACAAATAACATAATACTTTTTAGCAGCTTCATTGTTTACGCAGGCAGCAATAGTTTGCAAGTCATCTAATTTGGTTGTTTCCATAACATTTGCAGTCGTTGCCGAGTATCTATATTGACTCAAATCTTTAAGTGTATTTATTTTTTCAAGTTTCTTTGCTTTTTCTGGTAAAGAATACTTGCTTCCATTGTAATCAAAATATTTTAATGCCAACCGAAGTTTCAACGGGTCACAATGCCGGTCCAAATGAAACTCTATATAATTTACAATTTTCTCTTTATCAATACATCGTACATCCGAGCGCTGCGAAAGTAGCAATCCATAAATCATTTCGCAATAATTATGTACTGTTGCATCATCAAAAGCCATTGTGAACACTATTTTATTCGCAACCAATATAGCCACGCAAATCGCAATTATTAAAATTAATACAGTCATAATTTAAATCCTCCTTTAATTTGTCTAAATTTCATATAGTATGTTTGAAATATTACTGACTTAATAACCATAGCATCTTTCTCCTTTTGAGAAACTTATCAAAAAATAAAAATCAACCTTTCATAATTAAAAATATAACCACGTACTAGGGGTATTTTGAATGCGCATCTGCGACTATTTTAACGCTATAAAGCTAACATGTCAACCCTATAAGACTGAATAAAAGCTTATTTTTATGCTAACATATTCTTATAAGACTAAGTGAGGGGTCGCAGTATGGATGTTAGTAAACGACTACGCAGTTTAAGAGAGCAGTGCGGATACACACAAAATGGATTGGCAGAGCGTGCTGGTGTATCACAAACCCATTTGCGCCGGGTAGAGCTTGGACAGGCAGATATTACGGTTAGTCACTTGCAACTTGTATGTGATGCGATGTGTATATCTATGAAAGAGTTTTTTGAAGAGACATCAGATCAAGACGAAATTGCCGTGGCTTTTTCCAAGCTATCTCCAAAACAAAAGAAACGATTATTAGATTTTCTTGAGAGCTTATAAATTATGAAAGACAAACTTTTAAATCTCTTTTATATTTATAATATGAATTCCTTGAAATCCCACAAAGTTTCATAACTTCTTTATCATTCAGCGTGCCGCCAAATTCGACAGCATGCTTTTTTATTGTTTTTTTGCATTTGACAGACTTTTCAGTTACCAATGTCATTCCTTTTGCAAGCCCAATTTTAGTTCCGTTCTTCTTAGCTTCTCTGATTCCTTGACTGATGCGAGTATGTAAATCTGTAACTTCTTTCTCGGCCTGATCAAAAGCAGCTTTAATTTGTTCTTCTGCCAGCGCCATAATAAAGTTATTGATGAGTTCGATATTACCTTTAAAGAATGAATCAACAGCAGCGTTACCGGTTTCAATATTGATACTTAGAAGTTTATGTTTAGTTGCATCCAAAACACTGGTGTCGATTAACGGTTCATTAAGGAAAATAAGGTTCACTCCGAAATCATAAAGTTTTTTATAGTCTTTATAACCTTCAATACTATTACGTGCCATACGGGAAACACTATCAAACACAATCGTATCACCAGGCTTAACTTGCGGAATGAACTTCTCCCAATGAGGCCGGTTTTGTGTTGTGCCGGTATAGAACTCTCGGATAATAGTTGCCGTTGGATAGACTGCCAAGATGTTCGTAACCTGTCTTGCAATCTTCTGGTGCGTTGTCGAAACACGTGCATAGCCGTAAATCATAATGTAAGCTTCCTTTCAGTATTAAAACTAACTTTAATTACTTTCAATACTTCTATTATGTCGTGTTTTTTACCCCTTGTACACCACTTTTGATACAAAGCTTTGCAAACTTTCTTTTAATACTTATAATTGACACCAATACAGACGCCAACGAGATGTTATTAGAGTGTATTATTAGGTATAATAATGAAGCAAATTGCTTAAATAAGCTTGTAAACATATAGGCGCATTTACTCATAACCCGAAGGTCGTTGGTTCAAGTCCTTCTCCCGCAACCAAAGAACTCGGAAATCGCATTTGCGGTTTCCGAGTTCTTCGTTTACTGAAAAGATTTGCACGAATGTCCCTTGGCCATGAGACCGACGAGCGTGGCTCGTTGGGTTTTCGTGCCGACCGCCGCCGGTGGCGGGGAGAGGGAGACACGAAAACTGCCGCGGTCGAAAGGCAATGTGTGATAAGACTTTGCGAGTTTATTTTAATTTGTTATAATAAAAGTGAAGTTTATAGGAGGTAGAGATCATGAGAAGAATCCTATGTATAGTATCTTGGTTATTAGTATTATGTTGTTTGGTGGGTTGCGGTGCACCCGCAGGCAGTGATCCTACCCAGGCACCTACACAGTTGATTATAGAAGTACCTATGGAGGATCCTACAGAGGAATCGTCCGCAACTTTGGAGGTGCCCAGTCCGACTGCGACAAAGACTCCAAGTCCGACCGCGACAAAGACTCCAAGTCCGACAACCACACCGAAACCGGTACAGTATGTTCCTTCCGATGTAGCAGTAGGGGATATTGTTAAGTTTGGTTTTTATGAACAGGATAACAATATATCCAATGGCCAAGAAGAAATCGAATGGATTGTGTTAGATAAGAAAGATGGAAAAGCGTTTTTCGTTAGTAAATACGCACTAGATTGCCAGATGTATAATAGGGGTTCTACATCTGTAACATGGGAAACATGTATGTTGCGTTCTTGGTTGAATACGACTTTCTATACCACCGCATTTAATGCTAATCATCAACCCGTGATTGCAGACACTACCTTAACAAATCCAGATAATTCGTCCTATGGCACAGAAGGTGGTAATAATACAACGGATAAAATTTTCTTGCTGTCAATTGACGAAGTTAAACAGTATTTTACTTCTCATAGTGCAAGACAATGCATGGCCACGGTATATGCAGAATCAAAAGGTGCGCATACGAGTGGTTCGACGAGAATTTCACATTGGTGGCTCCGGTCGCCCGGTGACGATAATAATGTTGCCGCTTTCGTCGTTGGCGGGGCGATCGCCGATCTTGGCATTGGTGTCAACTGTGTTAATATTGCCGTGCGTCCGGCTTTGTGGATCAATCTTGAATCTTAAATCTTCAAATCGATCATTAATCGATCTGTCTCGGCGCTTATAGTTGGTCGTTGGTAATAAATTTTGGACATGTACGGGAATTTTACTGTATAGTATTTGCAGGTAAACTGCAAAAGTCTTCCGTTCATCCTTCATCACCATATAGGTGATAGGCGTCGGAGCTCCTCCTTCAAACTCTCTCCGACGTCTTGGATGGACAATATGTTGTTCTCGATCTTATAAATTTCTATATGTCCAAATGCATCAAAGTAAGTATTTTGAACGGGATGGAAGATGATTCCTTCCCCTCGCGATCCAAGTGCACCATGCGGTTTGCGACGGTTATCATGTTGGATTGTTTGTGGATAAAATAGAGAGCCATTTTCGCCGCGTTGTGCTATAATATGCACCATAGCCAAGACGAAAGGATGCGATCCATTGGGCAAATTTGAAGGGATGCTCTTCTGCACCGATTTAGACGGAACACTCTATGATGATAACAAATCCGTATCGAAAGAGAATTTAGATGCAATTGAATATTTTAAAGCAGAAGGCGGCCTTTTCACCTTCATTACCGGTCGCGTGCCGTCCACGGCTCGGGATATTTGTAACCTGATCAACCCCAACGCACCCTACGGTTGCATCAATGGGGCCGGCATTTTTGATCCCAAACAGAATCAGTATCTCTGGTATGCATCTTTAGCGGAGGACGCCATTTGGCTGGTACGAACTATCGATGCACAGCTCCCTGAAATCGGCATTCAATATAACACGGAGAACTGCGTTTATTTCAATAAAGACAACGAAACTATGGTAAATTTTCGCAAAGTAACGGGCTTGCCTAACATTTCCTGCGCTTTCGAAGACGTGCAGGAACCGGTGTTGAAAATTGTGTTGGGGCATGAAGATGAGGCGCAAATTACAGCATTGGCGGAACTTCTGCAAAATCATCCCAAAGCAGATCAGTTCGATTTTATTCGCTCGGAACGAACGTTGTACGAAATCTTGCCCAAGGGCGTCAGTAAAGGCGGCGCGCTGGGTAAAATGGCGGAAATTCTCCACGTGGATATGGCGAAAACCATTGCCGTGGGGGATTATTATAACGATATTTCTATGATTCAAGCGGCAGGGACGGGCATTGCCGTTTCCAATGCCGTGGATGAGGCGAAACAAGTCGCCGATTGGATTACGGTCGGCAATAATGAAAATGCCATTGCGGCGATTGTGGAAAAATATGATATTTTTAAGTAATTATTTTATAGCGTAAAAAGAAATAGTGTGGTAGTATATAAGTACTTTATTTGAGAAGCGATCTTTTGCTGAGATTTTATAATAGGGAGTGTATGGAAATGGATCAAGCGACACTTGTACAAAAAAGAGCAAAAACCAGAGTAGGAGCATGGTATTCTCTTTGGTATGATAATTTAGAAGAGGGTAGTTTCTGGGATACCGTGAAGAACGATTTTGGTGAACCGATTCCCATTTTATATAAACCGTTGTTGCCCGATGGCACATTTGGCAAGCATGACTCCGGGGACGAGGCGGTTATTCAATTTCATATTGAAGAAATTACAAAAGCCGGTATTGATTTCCTGATTTTTGACCAAACCAACAATATTGATGTGGAGAATGCAGTAGGATGCCCTTGGATCAACGATAATTCGCTGAAGACGGCACAGCTTATTCAAAAGTGGAACGAAGCGGGCAATAAGCCCATTAAATATTGCTCGGCAATCGGTGCTTATGCAACCGTTTGGCAAGATTATAATATTATTGAATCAGAAGCCAAGAAACTTTGGGAACGGTATATTGAGCAGCCTTGGGGCACGCCGGAGCATCATGAATATGTAAACGGCAAGCCTTTATTGGTCCTTTTCACTATTACCAAGGAGCAGTGGGAAGCTTGGGACGGCGATAAAACGTATTCGGACCGTTTTGAAATGCGTTTCTCCATCGGCCACGCCTATGATCCCGGTTTCTGGGGTTGGGTCATTCCGTTTGGCGCTACCGTGACGGAAGACGTCTGCTGTATCATTCCCGGCTGGTTCAAACTCAATCATCCCTTGGAGAAAGTGTACAGAGACAGAGGCCGCGCTTATCAGGATAGCTGGGAGCGTTTGCTTCGGGATGAAACCATTCCGGACTTCATTGTACTGAATTCCATTAACGAGTATGCAGAGCAAACGGCGATCTGGCCGGCAGATACATCCGACTTCCCCGAGAATAATCCGGTGGAGCGTTGGCTCAATCCGGAAGGAGAGGAAGATCCGTATTTGTACTGGAATATGACCAAGAAATATATCGAGAAATATCGCCAAGGCGACCGCGTGTGAGGGAAGGAGCATACCTAAATGAAGCGAAACAGAGTTTTAATTTGTGTAATTGCAATGATGCTGATGATGACCACGTTGGTGGCTTGCGGCGGTGGTACTGAAACGGAAACGACAACGGAACCTACGTCTACAACTGAAGCTACAGCAGGTGCTGCAACGGGTACGACGGAACAACCGTCGGCGTCTGCCCCTGCAGGTGCAACCGGCAAGCCTACAACACAAACGACCCAAGTACCTGCTGCAACCCAAACCCCCGGTGGTACTCCTTTACAGAACGCACGTGCCAAGACCCAAGTGGGCGCTTGGTACAGCCTTTGGTACAACGGTACGGGGGCAGATAGTTTCTGGGAAACCGTTACCAACGATTATGGTGATCGAATTCCGATTTTATATAAACCATTGCTTCCGGACGGCACTTTCGGGCGGTATAATTCCAATGACTCTGCGGTGATGCAATTCCATTTGCAGGAAATTACCAAAGTGGGCATTGACTTCCTAATTTTCGACCAGACCAATGACATTGATGCGCGGGATGCATCGGGCAAGACGTGGATTAATAATAACTCCATCAAAATGGCAAAAGCCATTACGGCTTGGAATAAGGTGGAGGGGAACCGTCCGATTCGATACTGCTCGGCTGTGGGTACCTTTGCTTCCGTGGATAAAGAAACGGGAAGCGCCTATCCCACAGGGGCAAAGAAATTGAATGTCATCGAAGAAGAAGCGTATAAATTATACGACCGCTATATCAAAAAGGAGTGGGGCAGTGAGAAGAATCACGTATACGTAGACGGCAAGCCTTTACTGGTTGTGTTTACGGTTACCCAGGCAGAATGGGAAGCATACGCCAAGACCCATGATACACCTTATGCGGATAAGTTTACGCTGCGTTTTGCTGTCGGCCATGCGTATGAGCCGGGTCTTTGGGGTTGGGTAATTCCCAAGGCACAGGTGACGCAGGACGTTGTTACCATCAACCCCGGTTGGTATAAAAATCCCCATCCTTTGGAGAAAGTGTACAGAAACAGAGGTGAGACCTATAAGACCCAGTGGGAAACCATACTGAGTTCGAATATTACACCTAACTTCATTGTCATTAACTCCATCAATGAATATGCGGAACAAACGGCGATCTGGCCGGCGGATACCTCTGACTTCCCGGCGAACCATCCTGTTGAACGTTGGCTGAATAAAGCCGGACAGGAAGATCCGTATTTGTATTGGAATATGACCAAACTGTATATTCAAAAATACCGAAACGGGGATAAACAATGATCTATCCAAAGAAATTCGTACAAGCAACAACCGCCTATAATACCTTTGAACAAAGTGTTCCGGCACCGTATGTACGGAAGTCTTTTACCGTAGACCATGAAACCACTGCGCAAATCGTGGTGGCAGCCTGCGGGTTCTATGAGCTTTACGTAAACGGAACGCGTTATACAAAGGGATTCTTGGCACCGTATATTTCCAATCCGGAAGACTATATTTACTGTGATGCCTACACGGTGCCCTTGCAACAAGGAGAAAACGTCATCGGCCTCTTACTTGGAAACGGTTTTCAAAATAATCCGGGTGGCTATATCTGGGATTTTGATCAGGCGTCTTTCCGCAGTGCACCCATGGTGGGACTTACGGTGCATTTTACAGACAGCACCGGGAAGGAAATCCAAATAGAAAGCGACGCGACCTTCAAAGTGGCGGAATCTCCCATTCGCAGCGACGACTACCGTTTCGGTGAATACTATGATGCCAACTTTGAAATTCCCGGATGGAATCTGCCGGGATTGGATGACACTTCGTGGAAGAATGCAATGGAAGTGCAGCCCCCTAAAGGGGAATTGCGTCTGTGTCAGGCAGAGCCCATTGTGGCAGCGGAAGAAATGAAACCGGTAGCCATCCTGCCGGCGGGTGAGGCCTATATTTACGATTTCGGTGTGAACCATGCCGGCGTATGCCGCCTGCGCGTGCAAGGCACACCGGGACAGACAATTGAACTGCGCCACGGCGAAGTCTTACGGGACGGACAATTAAATCTGGAGAACGTATGGTTTGTGCGGGATTTTTGGGCACGAGATAAAGAGATTGTCCACCGAGATACCTATGTGTGCAAGGGAGAGGGCGTAGAAACGTACACGCCTACCTTTACCTATCACGGATTCCGCTACGTGCAAGTTTCCGGGATAACACCGGAACAAGTCACCGAGGATTTACTCACGTACGTGGTGCTGCATTCGGATTTGCAATCCCGGGGTGATTTCAAGTGTTCGGATGAGATCGCCAATCGCCTTCAAGAAATTACCAGAAGAAGCGATATTTCCAATTTCCACTATTTTCCCACCGACTGCCCCCAAAGAGAGAAGAATGGATGGACGGCGGATGCGGCCCTTTCCTGCGAACAGCTTTTGTTGAATTATGCGCCGGAAGTGAGCTATCGAGAGTGGATGCGCAATATTTGTAAAGCCCAGGATGAACGGGGTGCTTTGCCGGGGATTATTCCCACCACCGGGTGGGGATTTCAGTGGGGCAATGGTCCTGCGTGGGATAGTGTGCTGGCGTATCTGCCTTATTATACTTATGTTTACCGGGGAGAAACGGAGATGATCCGGGAGTCTGCGGATGCTTTTAGTGCGTATTTACAGTATCTGACGACCCGGACGGATGACAAGGGTCTTATGCATATCGGATTGGGCGATTGGTGCCACGTAGGGGGCATTCCGCCCAAGGCGCCGTTGGAAGTGACCGATACAGTGATGTCCATGGATATTGCGGGTAAAATGGCGGTGATGTTCGATGCCATTGGCTTAACGGAACAAGGGACGTATGCCCGGAGCCTTGCTAACAACTTTAAGCAAGCCATCCGTAGTCATTTGATTGATTTTGATACCATGGTGGTTTCCGGAGCATGCCAATCCAGTCAGGCTATGTGTATCCACTACGGTGTGTTTGAGCCGGAGGAAGAAGCAACTGCTTTTGCCCGTTTATTGGAAATGGTGCATGCGGCGGATGATCACTTTGACGTAGGTGTACTGGGCGGGCGCGTGATCTTTCACGTATTATCTCGATTTGGGTATACCGATTTTGCCTACAAGATGATTACCCGCAAAGACTTCCCCTCCTATGGGTATTGGCTTACACAAGGTGCCACCACTTTGTGGGAAAGTTTTGACCAAAACCGATATGATTCCCTCAATCATCATTTCTGGGGAGATATTAGTGCGTGGTTTATGAAGTGGCTGGCAGGGATACATTTTAACCCTACGGGCACGGATCTTACCCGGGTGGTCATTCGTCCCTCTTTCGTGGAAGCGTTGGACTTTGCGGAAGCCTATTATGATGCGCCCCTCGGCAGAATCGCATCTTCTTGGAAACGAGTGGGTGAAGACATTGTGCTTCATATTCAGATTCCGGAAGGGATGCAGGTTTCCCTCGAGTTAGAAGCGGGTTACGTAGGGACACAAATTGAAACAGATACATATCGAATTGTAAGAAAGTAAAGGAGAATACTATGAAACGTTCAGAAATCAACAAGGCATTAAAAGAATTAGAAGCTATGTGTAAAGAGTATCGCTTTGCGTTGCCGCCCTTCTGTCATTTTACACCGGAAGAATGGCAGCACATTGGACACGAGTATGATGAAGTGCGAGACTGTATGTTGGGCTGGGATATTACGGATTACGGCACGGGAGATTTTGACAAGTATGGCTTCTCCTTGATTACCATTCGGAACGGAAACCAGCAGATGCCGGAGAAATATCCGAAAGTCTATGCGGAGAAGATTTTGTACCTGAAAGAAGGACAGTATGCGCTGAATCATTTCCACTGGTATAAGACGGAGGATATTATCAATCGCGGCGGCGGAAATATATTGATTCGCGTATATAATAGCTTGCCCAATGAAGAAATTGACTACGAATCTGACGTAACCGTACACACAGACGGTCGTACGTACACGGTTCCTGCGGGTACCCAGATTCGTTTGACGCCGGGTGAGAGTATCCATATTCAGCAAAGATTGTACCATGATTTCTCCGTAGAAGCGGGCAGCGGTCCTGTGCTTTTAGGGGAAGTCAGCCAGTGCAATGATGACAACAATGACAACCGTTTCAATCCGCCGGCGGGACGTTTCCCCTCCATTGAAGAGGATGAACCCCCTTACCGCTTGCTGTGTAATGAGTATCCTCAAGCTTAATAGGAGGTAGATACAAATGATGGACGTAGTCGCACTGGGCGAATTGCTCATAGATTTCACCAATGTAGAGGCGGATGGAGACGGCTATCCAACCATGGCGGCCCATCCCGGTGGCGCACCCGCCAACTTCTTGGCAGCATTAAGTAAATTTGGCGCCCAAACAGCACTGCTGGGCAAAGTAGGAAAGGATACCTTCGGCAAACTGTTGGTGGGTACTTTAGACAAAGCAGGCATTTGCACCCGGGGATTAGTGATGGAAGAGGATGTTTTCACCACGCTGGCGTTTGTCACCTTGGATGAAACGGGAAACCGGGAATTTGCATTTGCCAGAAAACCCGGTGCCGATACGAAAATTACATTTGAAGAACTGGATCTTTCCTTGATTGATGAAGCGAAGGTGTTCCACTTTGGCACCTTGTCTTTAACCGATGAACCTGCTCGAACGGCCACCTGCAAAGCGGTAGCTTATGCTAAGGAGCAAGGCAAGTTGATTACCTATGACCCCAATTTACGCAAACCCCTTTGGGCAGATTTACAGGAAGCTAAGGAACAACTTTTGTGGGGTCTTACCCAAGCGGACGTGGTGAAGATCAGCGATGAGGAAGTGGAATTTCTCTTCGGATTGGGCGTGGAAGAAGGTGCCCAACATATCCTTTCCAACTATCCGGTTCAATTGGTATTTGTTACCTGCGGACCGAAGGGCTGTTTCTTTATGAATGGCAAGGCCGGCGGCCACGTACCCTCCCTCCGGGGAATTCAAGTGAAAGATACCACCGGTGCCGGCGATATTTTCGGTGGCAGTGCAGTGTGGAAGTTGCTGCAGTTGGGGAAAAAGCCTGCGGAACTGAACGAGGCTGAACTTAAAGAAGTGGTGGGCTTTGCCTGCACCGCAGCAGGTCTTTCTACCACCCGTGCCGGCGGCATTTCCAGTGTGCCGGAATACAGCGACGTGGTATCTTATTTGTGAGGAATCGGTAGCAGGAGGCAATTGTCGTTATGGAAAATGCGGGAAAGAAAATTCATTTGATTTGTAATGCGCATATCGATCCTATTTGGCAATGGGATTGGCCGGAGGGTGCAAGTGCTACCTTGTCTACGTTCTATTCGGCGGTTAAGTTGTGTGATGAATTTGATTATATCTTCTGTCATAACGAAGTAACGGTCTATAAGTACGTAGAAGAATATGCACCGGAATTGTTTGCCCAAATACAACGTCTTGTAAAGGCAGGCAAATGGCATATCATGGGTGGCTGGTATCTTCAACCGGACTGCAATATGCCTTCGGGCGAAAGTTTTGTCCGCCAGATTCGGGAAGGTCAACAGTATTTTCGGGAAAAATTCGGTGTTGTGCCCACCACAGCGATCAATTTCGATCCTTTCGGGCACACGGTAGGTCTTGTTCAGATTATCAAGAAGTGTGGACAGGATAGTTATATCTTTATGCGCCCATACGCCCGTGAACTTTCCTTGCCCAGCGAACAGTTTATCTGGAAAGGTTTAGATGGCAGTGAAATAAAAGGCGCAAGAAGCATTGGTGGCTACAATACACCTTTGGGGGCAAGTGCTCAGGAAATTCGAAACCGCGCCAATGACCAAGACTTCCCGGTGGGGATGGTGCTTTGGGGTGT
>JAFYOJ010000184.1 GCA_017560225.1 Clostridia bacterium | reverse complement strand
TGCCTTAATACGTGCTAATTCATCCAATGCATCGGGGGAGTCCGGGTGTACAGAACCGAACGCAATCAAACGGCCTTTGTGATCTTCACAAAGGGCTGCCGCCGTATTGTTGATAGTCGTTTCCTGTCCCGGTGCCGTTGCGATATTTAGGCATACGCACAGATCCACACCGGTTTTGGCTTGGGAAGCCAGTGTGTCCGCCACGGTGCCGTCTGTATACGGCGTAATGCCGGAAATGACGGCTAATTTGCCGATGGCTTTCGGCGCTACTTTATCCGGAAAAGTATGGGTATGGAAATCAATAATCATTTTATTATCCTCCGTAGAATGTCTGTACAATGTGTACCGCTTCCATGGCATCTCGCCCGTAGAAGTCTGCACCGATTTGGGTTGCGTACTCCGGTGTGAGTACGGCGCCACCTACCATAATACGCATGGAAGGATCTGCTTTGTGTAAGAGTGCGATGGTTTCTTCCATCGCGGGAACCGTGGTGGTCATTAAGGCACTTAAGCCTACAATCTTACAGCCGTTTTCCAGTGCACTTTGTACAATTGCATCAGGTGCCACATCTCGCCCTAAGTCGATCACTTGGAACCCGTAACTTTCTAATAGCACCCGCACAATGTTCTTGCCGATATCGTGAATATCGCCCTTTACGGTGGCCAAAATCACTTTGTTGTCGGTGGTATCCGTAGCGGTCATCTTCTCCTTTAATACGTCAAAGGCTTTGGCTGCTGCTTCCGCAGTTTGCAGGAGCTGGGGCAAATACACGGTCTTGGCTTCGAATCCTGCACCGATTTCATTTAAGGCCGGGATGATTTGTGTTTCGATAATTTCCAAAGGTGCTTGGCTTTGCAGTGTGACGCCCGCCCGGGTAGCCGCTACTTCTGTAAGACCTCTCACAATCGCCTCTTTCAAGGTACCGTTGTCGGTGGCTGTATTTTGGGGCGCGGCCGCTTCGCTGTTTTGCGCATAAGCAATATAGTGACTACAAGCATTGTCCCATCCATGGAGGGCATTGTGTCCGTAATAAACGTCCATCATGCCTTGGGAGAATGGATTCATAATAGCGGCACTTAACCCGGCTTGCAGTGCTTGGGCGAAGAAAACCGGATTGATTAAATCTCTGCGGGGGAGGCCAAAGGAAATATTAGAAACACCCAGTACGGTGTGAATGCCTAAATTCGTCAGTGCTTGTACCGCCCCTAATGTAACGTTTCCGCTGTTACTGTCAGAGGAGACAGTCAAGGTTAAAGGATCTACGACGATATCTTTTGGTGCAATGCCGTATTCCTTGGCTTTGGCTATAATTCTCTTGGCAATTTCCACACGACCTTCGACAGTGTCGGGAATGCCATTCTCATCTAAGGTCAGGGCTACCAGCACGCCGCCGTATTTAGCCACTAAGGGTAAAATGGATTCCATAGAAGATATTTTACCATTCACAGAATTGATCATGGGCTTGCCGGCATAAGTCCGCATGGCCCGTTCCAACGCTTCCGGAGAAGAGGAGTCAATCTGCAGGGGCAGATTGGTGACGGCTTGCAGTGCCTTTACAGTATCTTCCATCATGGCAGGCTCGTCGATTTCCGGCAGACCTACGTTGACGTCCAAAATTTGCACGCCGGCTTCTGTTTGGCGAATGCCCTCATTTAAGAGATAATTGAGATCATGGCTGCGCAGCGCTTCTTTGAGTTTGGGCTTGCCCGTGGGGTTAATCCGCTCGCCGATCAATACGGGGGCGCGGCCGATGGTAACGCTGTGGGTATAAGAAGATACGACAGTCTCTGTTTTGGGTGTTGGCAGGGCATAGGGAAGGTTCTTGGTCTTCTCGATGGCCAAACGTAAATATTCCGGTGTGGTACCGCAGCAACCACCTAACAGGGTCGCTCCTTGGGTCGCTAAAGCCACCATTTTACCCGCAAATTCTTCCGGCGAAAGATCGTAGCAAGTTTTGCCACACTCGCACTTGGGCAGGCCTGCGTTGGGATTCACAATCACCGGTACGCTGGCATGCTGGGTAAAATGGGGGAGTAATGTCAGCATTTGATCTGGTCCGAAGGAACAGTTCATACCGATGGCATCTACTTGAAGGCCCTCCAGCATGGCAATCATAGCCATGGGATCGGCACCGGTCATCAAGTGACCGCTTTCGTCGTAGGCATTGGTGACGAAGATGGGCAGATCGCAGTTCTCTTTCGCTGCTAATACTGCGGCTTTGGTTTCCAAAGCATCGTTCATGGTTTCAATTAAGATACAATCCGCACCGCCGCAGGCTGTCAAGGCCTTGACGTTGTCAGCATAGAGGGCAACGCAGTCTTCAAAGGCCAAGTCTCCGTAGGGGACCAACATACGACCTGTGGGGCCCATGTCGAAAGCAATATACGTATCCGGATAGGATTTGCGTGCTTCCCGGGCGTTTTGAAGTGCTGCCTCGATCAGTTCGTGGGCGTTGGTGAAACGGTCTTTGTTGATGCCGAATGTGTTTGTCTTAATGATATGACAGCCGGCATCTAAATAGGCTTTGTGCAGGGCGACGATTTCTTCCGGGTGGGTAAGATTCCACGTTTCCGGTTTCTCTCCGGGCTGTAGGCCCTTTGCCTGCAGGCAAGTGCCTGTGCCGCCGTCGAAGTATAAACGTTCTTGTTTGAGTCTCTGTAACAATGTCATTGTTGTTTCACTCCTTGTATGGCTGTGATAGACTTTCTGGGGGTCATTAAGAGATTGGCGCCCAGTGTGATTCCGGTGTGCTTGTTTGCTTCTAATGCTTCTAAAACAGAAGATTGCACGTTCAGAGATAAATCGCCGTATCCGGGACTGAATCTGGGGGCAAGTACAAAACCCTCCGGGAGTTCTGCTTGGAACATTTGACTTAAAGTATCTGCAGCGCTTTCAGCATAAGCGGAGGCCAATGCATCGACTGCAAAGGCTTTTCCGGGAGAAG
>JAFYOJ010000183.1 GCA_017560225.1 Clostridia bacterium | reverse complement strand
GGTGCTTCGGTAGGTGCTGCAGTCGGGGCCGCCACTACCTTAAACGCAATTTTCTCGCCTACAATCGTATTATCCTGTCGGATACAAACGTAATACTCACCTACAGGCAACGGGAAATTAGCACCCTCACGGCCGTTATCGTCATCCGGGAACGAAATTGTAGCAGAAGCTTGATTAGACTGTGCTTTGCTTGCATCGGTGTGCCATACACGGTGTTCTGCTGTAGAACCATGAGTTCCAACAATATCATTTTTCTTAAAGATTGCAATCGTTACCCAGCTCTTTCCGGTAAGTAACGATTTGGTTACATCCGAATAACTAACGGTAATAGCCTCACCTACCGTAAACTCAGTCTTCGCGACAGACAAAGAGGGCTTACCAATAGTAATGTCAATTTGTTGATAAAGCGGTTGACCGGATGCATAAGGCGCCACCAAAATCAAGGAGAAATCGGTTCCGGTAAGGGCATCTTTCTTAACGACGTCAATCACGTCACCCTCATTGTACAAATGGGTACCATCGTCATCTGTAATCTTTACCCAAGTTCCATTAGGTGTTCCACCAACCACGTAACTTCTGGGGTATAAAATCACATAGGTCTTTGCAGGTAAGGTGCTGGGAAGACAATCCAATTGAACCTTAATAGTCTCGCCAGACGCAAAGTTGGTCTTCGCAACGCTCATACCCGGTTTGCCGATGGTGATATCAATTTTATCGTAAAGAGGCTGTCCAGATGCATAAGGTGCCACAAGGATCAAGGAAAAATCAGTTCCCGAAAGAGCATCTTTCTTAACGACATCAATCACATCACCTTCATCGTACAAATGGGTACCATCGTCATCTGTAATCTTTACCCAAGTTCCATTTGGTGTTCCGCCAACCACGTAACTTCTCGGGTATAAAATAACGTACGTCTTTGCAGGCAAAGTGTCCGGCAAACTATCCAACGTTACTTTAATGGTCTCACCAGCGCTAAAAGCGGTCTTCGCCACGCTGATTGATGCCGTATCGGCAGCTTGCAACGTATCATCCTTAAAGGAGATTCCGGCAACAAGCGCTGTAACCAGTAATACGAACACCAAAAATAAACTAACATGCTTTTTCATAATACTTTTTCATCCTTTCTTTCTAAAAATATGTTTTAAACAATTCTACTGTTCTTCAAAATTCCTTTATCCCTTCCTTCCCTACTTTTAAACCAAGTTTTTCAAATAAACCATCGAGGTTTCCATCTTTGCACCATTTTGTGAAATCGTTACCAAACGAGCACCACGAGTTCCCTCAAAACCGCTCTTACCGATAGTTGCACAGAAACCCATCACAATATCCAAGTATGTGCCGCTGTAGTCATTTTCTTCATTGTAACCACTAAACAATCCACGAATATCGCCTCTTTCGTAACAAGCCCATACAACACCAGACTCGCGTTCCGAGGAATCTACTTTCGTTGCAGTCGAGTTCTTCTCCCCAAGCATACCGGCAATATCCTGATTTCGTTTAATCAGCATAAACTGATACGGCGGAACTTGCACGTACATCATACCGGGCACAACTTTATTGTCATTGCGATTTTGAAAAGCTACCGACGTATTCCAATACCAAAGCAACTGAGAATAATGCAAACAGTCCAAATTCGTGCCGCTGTTTTGTTTCCTTTTCAAAACGACTTTAGACTCTAATCCCTCTATGTAGTCATTCAAATACCCATTGGCATCTAAGCACCAAACGTTAAATCCAACCTTATTATTGGACATATCCTGATCTTGGTCAGGAATGAGTATCGGCAAAACGTAGTTGCTGACACCATAGGCTGTTTTTGCTTGGTCTGCCTGAGAAACACAGTATGCATAAGAAGTATACACTTTCATCTGATCGGCACGGCTATAGCCGGTCTTTTTGTCAGCAGTACCTTCTGTGTCCACACCAAAAGCATGACACCAAAAAATCTTCCGATCCTCAATAGGCTTCGTAATAGCATCCAATACATTCCGAAGTTCCTGTTCATTGGTAACGCTACCGTCATGGACGTCACCACCCAAAATAACCAAAGAAGGATTGGTTGCATCCAATACTTTGTGAATGTTATCTACCAACAAGTTATTCCCTTTGGCTGGCATTCGTAAATCGGAAAGAATCAATACTTTGAAATTGCCATTAGGATCAAATAATAAAGTTTGATCCGTCTTACCCACAATTTCTTCTGGATTTGTACCTTGAGAACCAGGTGCACCGGCTTCCGGCTTTTGTGTAGGTGTTCCGCTTTCTGTCCCACCACAAGCAGCAAGACTTACAGAAATCAGCAAACACAACACAATACATACGATTCTACTCATTGTCTTTAATTTCATTTCGTCTCACCCGCCTTACTTCAAATCTTTACAGTAAACAATACGTGTCGTAAAGTTGAAGGCATCATTTTGATTAATTTCAACCACCCGGGCGCCTCTCGTGCCTTCGCTATAATATGCACAACTACCGATAGTCGGTGTGTAGCCTAATGTAATGCCCATATATTGACCGGTAATCGTATTCCGATGCTGATGACCGGAGAAGAGTGCTTTAACATCGCCCCGTTCAAAGCAAGCATGGAACAATCCGGAATTTACGGAGGATGCACCGGGACCATCTTCATTCGTTCCCGTTTTGGATGTCTGGTTTGGATTATTCGTAATGTAACAATATTCTTGCAGCGGAATATGGAATAACATCATCGCCGGAATCTTCTCGCCATTGTACATTTCCATGGCTACAGACGTATCCCAGTACCATTTGATTTGATCAAAGTGAATCGGATTATACTCACCGCCTTGGAAGGTCATTTTAGGAAGAATCGCTTTTTCCTCCGCATCACTTCTCCAGTCAATTAAGTATGTATGAGAATCCATCATAAATACATTGAAAGCAACTTTCTCCGAGTCTGAACGAAGTACTGGAAGCACATAATTACCGACTCCAAAAACCGTTCCTGCCTTGGATACATTGTACGGCATTCCCTCATAAATCTGCTGTTGGCGAGACTTGTCGGGGCCACTCATCGTGAAACCATAGCCACCGGTTACATGATTGCCGTAAACCTGTGCCCACGGAATCTTGCGGGATTCCATTGGTTCAGACATATCATTCAAATATTGCCTAAATACGCTTTCCGACGAAATCGTACCGCTGTGATTATCGCCACCAAGCAATACTAAATCCGGCTTTTCTTGGTCAAGAATCTTGTTCATATAAACCAGTGTGTCAGATTGCATAGGATAACTATCCTGGATATCCGAAAAAATCACAATTTTGAACTTACCATCTTCAGTGAAACGAAGCGTATGTTTTAGCGTAAGAATATCCGTCATATACGCATCCGCTTTTGTTCCGCTGGCAACGACACCGGAAGACAAGCAAACCGCCACACACATGGTCAGCACAACACTCAATATTAGCAATCTGCGTATTACATGCTTCATAGAAATAACTCCTTAACTATTATCCGGCAAAGCCAGCAGAAATGTTTTGATAGAGGGTTGCAACCTGTTCAGCAGAAAGCGTTTGTGTGTACAAGTTAGAGATACCGATTTGACCTTTGAAACCAAGTCCACCATTAATACCTGC
>JAFYOJ010000182.1 GCA_017560225.1 Clostridia bacterium | reverse complement strand
AATTGATGCCATCGGCAAGAGCCGCGACAACGCAATGGGTTCCAACGACGAACGGGAGCAAACCCTCAATCAGTTATTGGCTGAAATGGACGGATTCGACTCTTCAAAAGGTGTCGTTATTTTAGCCGCCACCAACCGACCCGAAGTGTTGGACAAGGCGCTCCTGCGTCCCGGTCGCTTCGACCGTCGTATTATTGTGGATTTACCAGACCAAGAAGGCCGTGTCGCCATTTTACAAGTCCACGGCAAGCACGTGAAGATGGAGCCGGACGTAAACTTCGAATTAGTTGCCCGTGCTACCCCCGGTGCTTCCGGTGCCGATCTGGAGAATATTATTAACGAAGCGGCACTGAGAGCCGTGCGTGCCAAGAAGACGTTGGTGAGCCAGAAAGAACTGGACGAAGCCATCGAGGTCATTTTGGCGGGCGAAGAGAAGAAGAACCGTGTGATGTCTGACCACGAGAAGAAGATTGTGGCCTACCACGAAACGGGTCACGCTTTAGTAACCGCATTCGTTACACAATCCGAGCCGGTGCATAAGATTACCATTATCCCCCGTACTTCCGGTACGTTAGGATACGTGATGCACGTGGCGGAGAAAGAGAAAGTGCTGTACAGCAAAGAAGAAATTCTGAATAAGATTACCATTCTCTCCGGCGGTCGTGCCGCGGAGCAAGTAGAATTCAGCAGCATTACCACCGGTGCTTCCAACGATATTGAGCGTGCTTCCCAAATAGCCCGTTCCATGGTGACCCAATACGGCATGACAGAGCGTTTCGGTTTTGTGAACTGGGAGAAGAAGAACAGTCTGTATCTGCTAAGCAACACGACCACAAACTGCTCAGACAGCACCGCGGCACAAATCGACGAGGAGATTCAAACCATTACCAAGTCTTGCTACGACCGTGCTGTAGAAATTTTGGCAACTCATCGTGAAACATTAGACAAATTGGCTGCTGTGCTCTTTGAGAAGGAAAATATTACCGGCGAACAATTTATGGAATTGCTTCGGGAACACGAACCCGATATTGCCGCAGAAATTGATAAGAAGACAGCGGAGAAGAAAGCCGAAGGAGGCCAACCGTGAGTGCATCCATTGCCACCGTCACCTTAAATCCTGCCTTAGATATTCACTATACGCTCAATGCGTTTGTTTTGGGCAAAGAGAATTATCCGGAGGATCGGAAGAAATTGGCCGCAGGGAAAGGCGTGAATATCTCTCGTGTGCTGAAGCGCCACGATATTAACGCCCCTGCATACTTATTGCTGGGCACAGACAACGGTGCCGAGTATCTTCGTCTATTGGAAAGTTACGGAGTGCCCTGTGGGTACATGGCGGTCCCCGGCAGCGTGCGAGAGAATCTTTCCGTAAATTGCCCGGAGCAGCATCAGGAAACCCGCCTTTGTATGAAAGGTTTCACGGTAACACCGGAAGATGGGTTGGCTTTGATTCGTTTGGTGATGGACCAAGTTCCCGCCGGTGCCTACGTAGCCCTTTGCGGCAGCTTGCCGCCCGGGATTACCGGGTCAGATTTTGTGGGCTACTGTATAATGCTCCGAGATGCAGGTTATCGGGTAATCGTGGACTGCCCCTCTTTAAGCATAGCCGATTTGCAGGAAATTCAGCCTTGGCTGATCAAGCCTAACGAGAAAGAGGCGATGGCATTGTTAGGTCTTTCCGGTAAAATGGATGGAGAAGCGATTGCAAAGAAACTTACGGAAATCTTCCCGCAAGTGATTGTCAGCTTAGGGCCGGACGGTCTTGTGTATGCGAATAAAGAACAAACGATTCGCAAATCCGCTTTGCCCACAGAAATATACACCACCGTAGGTGCAGGCGACAGTTTAGTGGCCGGATTCTTGTACGGCACCGTCACAGCGCCCGAAAATGTCAGCGAAGCACTGGATTACGGACTTTCCTTTGCCGCAGAAACCTGTAGGGGAATTTGACAAATCCCCCATTTTACCCTATACTAAACATAGATGATAGCGTTGCAGAAACCCGCGAGGCCTGTGACCGAGGGAGTTCCTGCGGGGGCTCCCTTTTTGCTTATATGGAGGCGTAGTATGGCAAAGAATTTTTTGAATTACCAAGAGCAGATTACCCATCTGGTGGAGGATCGAAATCTGATTGTGACAGATCGCGTCTATGCGGAGGAAGTGCTGAAACAAATCGGGTACTTCCCTTTGGTCAGCAGTTACAAAAGTCCTTTCAAGAATCCCATCACCGGCAAATATCGGAAAGGGACGCGCTTTGAGGATTTAGTTTATTTATATAAATTTGATGAGAATTTGCGGGAATTGTTCTTAAAGTATATTTTGAAGGTGGAGTGTCATTTAAAGTCTTTGATTGCTTACTATTTTACAGAGAAATACGGAGACCGGCAGGCCGCTTATCTGAATCCCGACCACTATGTGACAGCCCCCGGACGCCGCGCCCAAGTGCTGTATATGGTGGACCAATTAGGAAGGCTTTTGTCCGAGGGTAATGATTCCCGGTATATCGAGGAGCAGCGAAAGCGCCACGGCAACGTGCCGCTGTGGATTTTGATTAACGGACTGACGTTCGGCATGCTGGCGAAACTCTATTCGGTGCTGACACCGGATTTGAAGGTGAAAGTTTCGAAGAATTTTCCCGGCGTAAACGAGAAGCAGTTAGAGCAGTTTTTGAATGTGATGACTAAATTTCGAAATGTATGTGCCCATAATGAGCGCCTGTTCTCCTATCAAGCCAACCGGGATATTCCGGACACGCCAATTCACAGGAAGGTGGGCATTCCCCAGCGAAATGAGCAGTTTGTATCCGGCAAGCGGGACTTGTTCTCTATGATGATTGCCCTTTGGTATTTACTGCCGGAGAATGATTTCAAGAAGTTCAAACGCCATTTTACCCAAATTCTGCGCCATTATCTGACCTACAGCAAAGCCTTGTCTTATCAAGAGCTACTGGGGATGATGGGGTTCCCGGTAAAATGGCAAGGCGTAGGCAGAAAATAAAAGCTGGGTAATTTACCTGCATTTCGTGGGCAAAAACACCACGAAAGCATAGGGAATTACCCAGCTTTAAGGGGTAGATCATGTTCTTATTTCTTCACCCGTACATCCAACTGATTGAAGGGAATCGTCAAACCTTCCTCGTCGTAAATCCGCTTAATGTTCTCCATTAAATCATAATAAACAGGCCAGTAGTCGCTGCGCTTACACCAGACACGCACCGTGTAGTTTAAACTACTTGCGCCAAACTCTTTCAGCCGAACCACCGGCGCCGCCGTGGCCTCCTCATCGGAAAGCACACCTTCCGTTTGGGCAATGGCACGATGCAAAGCAGACTTTACTTTCTCCATATCATTTTCATAAGAAGTAGGCACAATAATTTCCACTCTCCGTTGCTCCGCCGTAGAATAATTGATAATGCGATCCCCGAAAACCTGACTATTGGGCACACAAATCACTTTGTTGTCCGGGGTGCACAGTTTCGTATATAACAAACCCGTGTCCACCACCGTGCCGCCGTCATCCCCGGTTTCAATATAATCGCCAATACGGAAAGGATGATTGCAGATGAGAATAATGCCGTCAAACAAGTTGGTCAGCACATTCTGTGCGGCTAAAGCAAGGGCAGCGCCCACAATACTCATCAAAGCCACAAAGGAACTGATTTCAACCCCCAACATGCCGCAGGCTGTAATAATAAACAAGGCAATCAAAAGGAATTTCACACCCCGGGCGATCAGAATCTGAGCACCTTGATCAATCTCATCGGATTTCTTCAACGCGCGACGGGTAATCCGCATAATAATCTTCATCACAATTAAAAATGCAATCAATACCAACACCACATAGATCAGCCGACCTAGCGTTATACTGCCCACCATGGTGTGGTTTAAATAATCCAGAATCTTACGCAATCGTGTAACCTCCTTCTTGCAAAAAATCCCCAGCCGCGCGAGAACGGCGACCGGGGATGTTCCGTGTTCAAAACAATCTTACTTAATGGTGCAAACCCAACCCTCGGGTGCAGGAATACGTCCCATCTGGATACCGGTCAAGGTATCATACAGCTTCTGGGTAACAGGGCCCATCTTCTCCATACCTGCAGGGAAGCAGATTTCCTTACCGTGGTCGACGATCTTGCCAACAGGAGAAATAACGGCAGCAGTACCGCAAAGGCCGCACTCTGCAAAGTCCTTGATTTCCTCAAGGGCAATGGGTCTTTCCTCAACTTCAAGACCAAGGTACTCTTTCGCAACGATCATCAAAGAACGACGAGTGATAGACGGGAGAATACTGCTGGACTTCGGTGTAATAACCTT
>JAFYOJ010000181.1 GCA_017560225.1 Clostridia bacterium | reverse complement strand
ATTCCGGCGTATGCAAAGACGCCCAATATGCGTCGTTTCGAGCTTCGGAATCCGGATGCAACCTGTAACCCCTACTTCTGTTATGCGGCTATTTTGATGGCCGGTATTGACGGTATTAAGAATAAGATTGATCCCCATGAGAATGGTTGGGGCCCTTACGATATGAACTTGTTCAATCTTCCCGAGGAAGAGAAGAAGAAGCTCAAAGGACTTCCCACTACATTGGAAGATGCTTTGGATGCATTGGAAGCGGATCACGACTACTTGACCGCCGGCGGTGTATTCCCTGAGATTCTTTTGGAGAACTTCATCAAGACAAAGCGTGCTGAATGCAGACAGATTGCCAACATTCCCACACCGGCTGAGTTTGAGAAGTATTACAATCTGTGATTGCAAGCGACCTATGATCAAAAGCCCCGCGACAGGCGGGGCTTTTCTTGTGTCGGGAAGTACAAAGTTCCGACTGTTCATAAAATATCCATATAATGTATATTTTAATTTCATAAAGCACAATATATTGACACTCTCTACTACATATTGTATAATACATACAGTCATGTAACTGACGGAAGTGGGGGACCACATGGAGCATGACGTGAGTGAAGCCGACCGTCTGGGCAAGCGTTGTCCGGAAGGCCGTTTTTTTAACCCCTGAGACAGTAGGAGGTGACAGTATGTGCTTGGGCAGAATACGATCTATTGAAACCATGGGTTTGGTAGATGGACCGGGAATTCGTACTGTGATTTTCCTGCAGGGATGCCATCTTCGATGTAAGTTTTGCCACAACCCGGAAAGCTGGGCATTAGGCGGAGGCGAAGAGGCAGATGTGGAAACTTTGTTTCGGAAAATTCTGCGGTTTCGTCCTTACTTTCAAAGAAGTGGCGGTGGTGTGACATTCTCCGGCGGGGAACCGCTGTTGCAACCGGGTTTCCTGTTGGAAATGCTGAAACGGTGCAAGGAAGAGGGGATTCACACTTGTATCGATACTGCCGGTGTAGGTCTTGGGCAGTACGACGAAATTCTTCGGTATACGGATTTAGTCCTTTATGATGTGAAAGCCATTACCGAAGATGCCTACAAACAACTTTGCGGACAGTCCATAGAGGAAACAGAACGTTTCCAACGGGCACTTCGCAAGATGGGGACAAAAACCATTGTGCGTCAAGTGGTGATTCCCGGGTGGAATGACCATGAGGCCTATATGGAAGGGCTCCAACAGTATATCGAAAGAAACATCCCTACGGCAGTGGACGTGGAATTACTACCGTATCACCTGCTGGGGGTGCATAAATATAAGTCATTAGGGCTTCCGGAGCCTATGCCGGGCACGGAAGCTATGAATAAAGAAAGGGTAAAGGAATTGCAACAGCGATATTTTACCCGGCAAGCGAAGGAGAATAAGGAGTGAGCAACATGGCAGAAAGAAAACCTTTTAACGGCGGCAGATGGCAAGAAAAGATTGACGTCCGTGATTTCATTCAAAGAAACTATACTTTATATGAGGGTGACAGTACTTTCTTGGCGGGTCCTACAGCGAAGACTCAGAAAGTATGGGCGAGATGCGTAGAATTGTTGCAAGAAGAACTTGCAAAGGGCGGCGTATTGGATGTGGAAACGGATAAGATTTCCGGCATCTGCAACTTTGCTCCCGGTTATATCGATCAAGAGAACGAAGTTATTGTCGGTCTTCAAACGGACAAGCCTTTGAAGAGAATGGTCAACCCCTATGGCGGTATGCGTATGGCGGAAGCCAGCTTGAAGGCTTATGGTTATACGTTGCGGGAAGATGTTAAGCAATGTTTTACGGAATACAGAAAGACCCACAACCAAGGTGTATTTGATGCGTACCCGCAATCTGTACGCAAGGCTCGCCATGCCGGATTGATTACGGGACTTCCTGATGCATACGGCCGCGGTCGTATTATCGGTGACTACCGTCGCGTAGCCCTTTACGGTACCACAAGATTGATTGAGCAAAAACGTGCAGACTTGGAATCTTTAGATGTAGAGATGGAAGATCGCATCATTAAGTTGCGGGAAGAAGTTTCTATGCAGATTAAGGCCCTTCAAGATATGGAGCGGATGGCAGACAGCTACGGCGTAGATATTCGCAAGCCTGCCGAGTCTGCAAAAGAAGCCGTTCAAGCGGTTTATATGGGCTATTTAGCCGGTATCAAAGAGAACAACGGCGCGGCAACTTCCTTGGGAAGAACTTCTACTTTCTTGGATATTTATATTCAAAGAGATTTAGATGCCGGTATCATTACCGAGGCAGAAGCACAGGAGCTGATTGACCAATTTATTATTAAATTAAGATTGGTTCGTCACTTGCGTACGCCCGAGTACAATGAATTGTTCGGAGGAGATCCTACGTGGGTAACAGAAGCAGTCGGCGGTATGGGCATCAACGGTAAGCCTTTGGTTACCAAGAACTCTTTCCGTTATTTGCATACGCTGATGAACTTGGGTACTTCCCCGGAACCCAACTTAACAATCTTGTGGGATGAGCGTTTGCCGGAGAACTTCAAGCAGTACTGTGCAGAGATTTCTATTAAGACAGATGCAGTGCAGTATGAGAATGATATGGTGATGCGTCCCATTTACGGTGACGACTACGCCATCGCATGCTGCGTATCTGCTATGACCTTAGGCAAGCAAATGCAGTATTTCGGTGCTCGTTGTAACTTGGCGAAGAGCTTGCTGTACGCCATCAACGGCGGTCGTGACGAACTTTCCGGAGAGGAAATTGTGCCCGGCATTCCTGCACTTGCCGACGATGTATTAGACTTTGATGCTGTTTGGCAGAACTACATGAAGGTGCTGGAGTACGTTGCTTGGATTTACGTAAAGGCCAACAACATCATCCACTATATGCATGACAAGTACGCTTATGAAGCAAGCCAGCTTGCCTTGCATAAAACGGATCCGGAGAAGCTCATGGCATTTGGTGTAGCCGGTATTTCCGTTGCGGCGGACAGCTTATCTGCAATTAAATTTGCAAAGGTACGTCCCATTCGCAATGAGCAGGGTATTGCGGTAGATTTCGAAACTGTGGGTGAATTCCCGAAATACGGTAATGATGATGACCGTGTAGATTTGATGGCTGTTGAGTTGGTCAAGAAGTTCAGCCATGAACTGCGGAAGCATCCTCTTCACCGTCAGGCAAAGCACACTCTTTCCGTACTGACCATTACCAGTAACGTAACTTACGGTAAGAAGACCGGTACCACACCGGACGGTCGTAAGGTAGGTGAGCCTCTGGCTCCCGGTGCAAATCCTATGCACGGCAGAGATATTTCCGGTGCATTGGCATCTTTGAACTCCGTTGCCAAGATTCCTTACCGGAACGTATGTCAGGACGGCGTTTCTAACACGTTCTCTGTAGTTCCCGATGCATTGGGTAAGGATGAGCATCAGCGGAAGCTGAATTTGGTCAATATCTTAGACGGATATTTTACCCAGGGTGCGCAGCATTTGAACGTAAACGTGATGAATCGTGAGATGCTGATGGATGCTTACGAGCATCCGGAGAAGTATCCGATGCTTACCATTCGTGTTTCCGGTTATGCGGTAAACTTCCATCGTTTGACCAAGGAGCAGCAGCTGGAGGTTATTTCCAGAACGTTCCACGAGAGCGTGTAAGCAAAGTTACAATAATGGGTTAAATGATACGAAAAGCTGGGTTATTAACCCAGCTTTTTTACTGTTTTAACCCAGTGCCCTCCATTTTACCCGCCATCGAGATAAAGCGGATACTACAATAATGCCAAGTGCCAGCGCGGCCGCCAGCTCCAGCGTAGCTACTGCTTTGACCACAAAATCTCCCGAAAGACCTTGAAAAGCCGAGGCCATCGTGTAATACAAAGAGCTTCCCGGAATCAAGGGAATCAAGGCGGTGATGGAGATGGGCGTGGCCGGCGTCTTTAAGATCCGAGCCATGACTTGTGCGTAAAAAGAGATGGATAAAGAAACAATAAAATAATTCAACGGCTCAACGGAAATCCATTTTCCAAGGAGCAAACAAAGTCCCCAGGCAAAGAAACCGCCAATTGCAGCCGCCCACAAGCGACGCCCGCGTACATTAAACAAAACGCCGAATCCTAAGGAACCCACGAACGCCGTACACAATTGAATCCATTCCAATTTGTTCACAGTCCTGCACCTCCCGTAATGAATACGGCGGCAAAGAACCCGCCGGCAATGCAAAGGGCAGCAATGCAAGCTTCGATGGTGCGAAGGAGTCCCGCGATGCTATCGCCTACAAATAAATCCCGCAGGGCGTTGGTAAGACCGATGCCGGGAATCAACGTCATAATGTTGCCGATCATCACTTTATCCACGCCGGCCACAAAGCCCAAGTGCAGTGAAAGCAAAGAAAGCAAGGTGGCCGTAAAGGCGGCAAAGAATTTGGTAAAAATCTTATTGGAAATGGTCCTGTCGCACAGCCAAATTGCCGAACGCATCAACAAACCGACCACAAACGAAATACACGCATCTGTGAAACTGCCGCCGAAGAACAAAGTGAACGCGGCTGCAATGACGGCGTAACATAAAAAATTCAGCCAAAGGGGATACTGTTTGGTCTTGGTGGTGATGGACGTTATTTTGGCACGAATTTCTTCAGGGGAAGGATGTTCTGCACAAATCCAACGGGAACAATCATTGAGGGCGTGAAGCCTTTCAAAATCCGAAGTGGCGTCCGAAATTCTTCTCGTTTGGGTATAGGCTTCGCCATCTTTCGTATGCACCGTTACCACCATACTGCTGGTAATAATAAATACGTCGGTTTGGGAGGCACCGTACGCCCTGAGAATCGTACATAAACTCTCCTCAATCCAATGGACTTCTCCGCCGCAAATCAACATTTGCTGGCCTAAATCCATAATGCAATCTAACAGTATTTCCATATTGCTCATTCTGTCTTCCTCTCCTGTTTGTTTTTCCGAAACTTTAAGGGAGTAACGCCCATTTGTTGCTTAAATAATTTTGTGTAGTAAGAAGCACTGGCAAAGCCAACGCGCCGGGAAATTTCCTCGATGGAGAGGGCGGTGTTCATCAGCATAGGCACGGACTGCTCCAAACGTTTTTGGTTAATATATTCGCCGACGGTGCAGTGAAAACGGGCGTGGAATTTACTGTACAAGGCGCTCTTGGACACATTCACCTGTTTTGCTAAGGTCTTAATGGATAAATCTTGATCTAAGTTGTTATGAATATACCGAATGGTTTGCTGTAATAGGTCGCTTTCGTCCGGGCGAAGCATATTCTCCGTTAAGATGTGCTTAACGGTGATAGCGGCAAGGCGCGCCACACTCTCTACTTGGTGCCGGGTGAAAAGGGGCAGTTGCTGGAATAACGGACTTTCTGTGTCGGTCTTATTTTGGGTGCGCATTTGGCCGAAGAAAAGGTAGCCCATGAGTAAATCATTGTACCGCACCGGCTTGATGATATTTAGCAGACCGAAAGGACAAATGCCACTTTCTGTATGCAGGCTGGCCTTTACTTTCTCATACAAGCTGTGGTCGAAGGCAATGCATCGTTCTTGACCGCCTGCTTCTTGCTGTACGGCCCGGCAATAGTCACAAATCTCGTGTTGGCTGTAACTAATGGGGATGAACTGCTCATTGAGTAGGTCGATACGAACGCCGGTGGCGTTAAAGAAATCATCCAACACTTGGTTGATTTTCGGAATGTCATAATAGAACAGCACGAGAAACACCTTCTTTCCATCTGCCCTCATTATATAAGAAATGCTGATTTTGTCAATAAATTTCGGTAAAAAGGAACATAGTTATAAAACTGTGGAATTATGCCACTGTTGACAACCAAGAAAGCATTTTACAATAAAAGAAAAACGAAAGAAGGCTTTTCTATGGGTAAGAAAATCAGTAATTTCAGAAATAACACCGGTGACACCACAGTGCCATGGGCAGCGGTGGGTGAGAACTATAACGTACACGACGTCATGGAAATCGTAAAATTCTTGATGCAAGGCGAGGGTGCCGAGTATGAGGCGGCTTTGGATGCGGTTCGGGAAAATATTGCAAAATTGGATACCGTCTCTACACCTCCCGGAAGATTGTCTTTGGGTTCTAAAGTAGAGGAAGCCGAAGAAGCGGCAAGCAAGTATTTAGGAACGGATTACAGCCTCTTTGTTACAAACTGTACCTCCGGTTTTGAAATTGCTTATAAGTATGCCAATTTACAACCGGGCGATGAAGTCATTGTTCCCGCGATTACATTCTTTGCCACTATGGCGTACCCCTTATCTTTAGGTGTGAAAATGGTTTTCGCAGACGTGGATCCTATTACTTTAAACATGGATCCCAAAGACGTAGCCAAGAAGATTACCCCCAAGACGAAGATGATCGTTCCGGTCCATATCGGCGGTTATCCGGTGGATATGGATCCTATTTTGGAACTGGCACGGAAGCACAACATTTTAGTATTAGAAGATGCGGCCCATGCCTTCGGCGGAAAATATAAAGGTCGTATGGCAGGTACCATGGGTGATTTCGGTGCGTACAGTTTCCATGAAGTGAAGAATATTACTTCCTTTGGTGAAGGCGGTATTGCCGTGAGCAATGTGCCCGGCTTTAAGGACCACATGAAACGTGCCCGTTTCTTTGGCGTTGATAACGATTATCAAATTAAGGATTGGATTTATGATGTAAGAACGATTCCGGGCAAGGAGAAGCCTTTTGTGGCGGTAAATTATTCTACTACGGAAATTCAAGCCCTGGGTCTTTCTTTGCAGATTGCCCGTGTGGAGGAAATTATTGCTGCTCGTCGCAAGGCTGCGGAGTACTTAAACAGCCGTCTTGCCGGCAATCCTGCGCTGATTTGCCAGGATTTGGGCAATGACGACATCAAACCTACTTTCCACTTATATCAGCTTCAGGTTGTGCCGGAAATCGCCGGCGGTGACGTACAGGTACTTAAGCGCAAGTTAGGGGAGAAAGGTGTTACCACCATCCCGCACTTCGGACCTTTGTACCGCTTCCAAGCAACCCAGCAGATGGGCTACGATGCAGACGAAATTGCGAAGACCTGTCCGGTGTGCGAAGAAGTGTTCTATCACCGTTTTACACACTTGCCCCTTTACGGTCTTACGGAGGAACAGTTTGCATATATGGCCGATGCTATCTTAGAGTCTATTGACGAAATGCAGAAGGGCATTTAATATATAGAAAGAGGTGTATCATGATGAAGAAAGCGAAGATTATTGTACTTGCAGGTCAGTCTAATGCCGTGGGCGTTGGACAAGTGCAGTTTTTGAAGAACCATTTTACAGACGAACGCATTCAAAAGTGGTACGACGGCTATCCCAACGTGCAGATGAATTATTTTTCTCATGATAAGAAGAGCGGCGGTTTTGTGGATACCACCGTGGGCTGTACGGAACTTTCTAAAGAAACCATTGGTCCGGAACTAGGTATGTGCGAAGTATTCACGGAGCGCTATCCGGGGGAGACGATTTATATTGTAAAATGTGCTTTCGGTGGTATGTCCTTGTATAAGGACTGGCGTTCACCTTCTTGTGGGGAGCCCTATGATCCTACGGCTTAT
>JAFYOJ010000180.1 GCA_017560225.1 Clostridia bacterium | reverse complement strand
TGTACCGATCCATGGTCTTCTCTAAATCCCGACAGATACAACATTCTTTCTCATGTTCTTCCCAGTAAGCCAGAATGGCGTCCGCCGCTTTTGCACTGTCTTTGGGCTTTGGCTTCAAAGCATCCAAGAAGGATTTCTTCTCCGGCACCTGTGCCGCTGCATCCCCGGCCATTTTCCGCATACGGTTATTTTGTTCTGCCATATATGTATCCAAAATCAAACCCAAGCCCAAACGGTTGGTCTGGGTGGCGTACATCATAGAGAAGTGCCGACCGCAAAAGCCTGCATTGTTGGTTTCAATGCGATTGTCCGGTTCCATCAAGGAAGGTCCTAAATAATATTGCACCCGGTCCTGTTCGAATCTTCGTTGCAAAGCACACAAAGGGCACTCGCAGGGGTTCTCATAGACTTCTGTTACCGGAATGGTATAAATGGTATCTTGCATCACAAATTCTCCTTATTATTCTACGCGGCGAGGTTGGGAACGAGGCACAATGCCCTGTACCGTTAAAATCACCGCCGTGGTATTCAGCGACGTGTATAAATCCAATTCTTGAATAATCTTATTTCGCAGACCGTCCAACTCCTGGGGAATATTACAACCATAATATAATACTAAATCCATTTCCAAGCGAATGCCCGAAGTTGTCTTCTCCGCTCTAAATCGAGTGATTTTATAGACATGCTCATTGGAAAGGGTAACGTGCTCCACAAATTGGTAGATCGCGTAGTCTGAAATCGTATATCTTCCTAAATAACTATACGTAGGACGAATAACTGATTTCTCACCCATGGTTTCATAGTTCCCGGTGCCTTCTTTCCGAAGAATATTTAAAGGATCCAGCATAAGGCCGGAAAAATCCTTCTTTAATTCCATGGTAGGTACAGGAATTACGTGTTTGCCCTGGACTTTTCTGGTTTGCAGTGCTTGCTGAATTTCATAGGGTGTGGAAATATCTTGAATATAGATGGTCTCATCCACGCCGGGAAAACCCAACCGTCCCGCGATTTTCTTCACCATGCCGTCGGAAGTACCTAAGATTAACAAGCGTTCCGCACCGCATTGTTTCAGCATTCGAGAGATTTCAAAAGCATGTTGGTCATCGGTGAGTACCGCCGTCTTCACAGCGCCAATGCGGGTTTGTTCCCTTTTTGCAGATTTGCCCGCCAACACAGCATTGCCCTTGATCAGCAGGCCGTCATCAATAATGTATTCAATATTATGTTCTTTTGCAACCCAAAGAGCCCGATGACTTTTACCGGTACCGCTGGGTCCTACTAAAGCGTAAATATACACGTGCCTGCCTCCTCTCCTGCATAAGTATTTTTATTATATAAGGGGGGCTTTCGGAAGTCAAATGGAAAAGCGTTCTTTTTTCTACAAGATTTTTTCACAATTATATGGTAGAATAATTACATTGATCACATTGGAGGATATGATTATGGTTACAGAACAAAAGAAGAAAAGACCACCTATATTTATATGGTATATTATTTTAATTGCCGCGGTATTATTTATCACCACGGTTTTAGTGCCGGAATTAACAGCACCTTCTTACGAGAAAGTTGACTACCCGGAATTTATCACGATGCTGCAAGAAGGCAAAGTGGATCGGGTAGAGTTAGATAAAGCCAAGAACAAAATCACCATCAAACCCAAAGATTTCGAGAAGACCAACAAGTATTACTACACCGGAATTTTGGCGGTGGAGGATACGGAATTATTGGCTTTATTGAAAGAGTCCAAGGTGGATTATCTCTCCCCCATTGCAGAAGAGACTTCTGTTTTGGAATATATCCTTTATTCATTCGGTCCCGTCATTTTGGCTTGCATCTTATTTTTCATTATTATGCGCGTTATGTCCAAGAAGATGGGCGGCGGCGTGATGTCCTTCGGCAAGTCCACCAGTAAGATTTACGCAGAGAAATCCACCGGCAAGACCTTCGCAGACGTTGCGGGGCAAGACGAAGCCAAGCAATCCTTGGTGGAAATTATTGATTTCTTAAACAACCCGGGTAAATACACCGAAATTGGTGCCAAGCTTCCTAAAGGTGCTTTGTTAGTAGGCCCTCCGGGAACCGGTAAGACACTCTTAGCGAAAGCCGTTGCCGGAGAAGCAAAGGTTCCCTTCTTCTCCCTCTCCGGTTCTGAATTTGTGGAGATGTTCGTAGGTGTAGGCGCCTCCCGTGTGCGGGACTTATTCCGCCAGGCCGTAGACAATGCACCCTGTATTGTATTTATCGATGA
>JAFYOJ010000179.1 GCA_017560225.1 Clostridia bacterium | reverse complement strand
GTATTATAAACATGTATTTTCATGGGAAGATACATGAATAAGAATCGAATTCCGAACTCCCTACATAGACGGAGAAAATGGAGTAATGCGGGAAAGGAATGTAGAATGGACAGAATTTTCACTAACTTATTGCCGATGATCGGCGGACTTTGTTTGTTTCTGTTTGGTATGACCGTTATGGGACAGGCATTAGAACGTCGGGCCGGCAGCAAATTAAGAGACGTATTGGGAAAATTGACCTCTAATAAAGCGGCAGGCTTAATGACCGGTATGGGTGTTACGGCGGTCATTCAAAGTTCGTCGGCGACCACGGTTATGGTGGTGGGTTTTGTAAACTCCGGTTTGATGAAACTGAAACAAGCCATTTACGTAATTATGGGTGCCAATATCGGTACGACCATTACTGCGTGGATTTTGAGCTTAAGTGGCATTAGCGGCGACAACGTTTTAATGAAGATGTTGAAACCAACTTCTTTTACCCCCATTCTTGCCTTGATCGGTACGGTTCTTTATGTTTTCTGCAAGAGCAATCAAAAGAAGGATACCGGTGCTATTTTGTTGGGTTTTGCAACGCTGATGTTTGGTATGGATACCATGTCGGATGCGGTAGGCTTCTTGGCAGACGTACCTGCATTTCAAGAATTATTCTTGTTGTTCCAAAATCCGTTTTTGGGTGTGTTGGCCGGTGCAATTTTAACCGCGATTATTCAATCCAGTTCTGCCTCTGTCGGTATTTTGCAGGCTTTGGCGGCTACAGGCCGTGTGTCTTACGGCGCTGCCATTCCGATTATCATGGGACAGAATATCGGTACCTGTGTAACCGCTATGCTTTCCTCCGTAGGTGCCAATAAGAATGCAAAGCGTGCGGCGGCCGTTCACTTATCCTTTAACGTAATCGGTACGGTTGTGTGGGTTTCGGTATTCTCATTGGTACAGTGGCTTGTAAAGCCGGCGCTGTTCGGGGAGAGCGCTTCTTTAATGGGCATTGCGGTAGCCCACTCCATCTTTAATGTGGCGTGTACGCTTTTGATGTTGCCGCTGGCAGGTTTCTTAGAGAAGTTAGTCATACGGTTGATTCCGGACGGCAAGAAGCCGGAAGCGGATTCTGAACTGGACGAACGTTTGTTGGCAACACCTTCCATCGCTTTAGAGCGCTGCCGTTCTCTTACGGTTTTGATGGGGAAGGGTGCTGTGAATGCTTTGCAAGAAAGTTTAGATATGCTTCGCCAATATGATAGTCAAGCAGCAGAACGGATCCGAGAATCCGAGGAGCAAACCGACCACTATGAAGATATTTTGGGCACTTATTTGGTTCGCTTGAGCAACCATGAGGTTAGTAGCCAAGATCGTGCGGAAGCGGCAAAGTTGCTGAAGATTATCGGTGATTTCGAACGTATTTCCGACCACGCAGTGAATATTTTGGAGTCTGCGGAGGAGATGCGGGAGAAAGATATGCATTTTACCCCCAAAGCTGCGCGTGAAATGGAGATTGCTTCCGATGCGGTGAAAGAAGTTCTGACACTTACGCTGAATGCATTTGAACATGGTGATTTGATGGCGGCCAGAAAGGTAGAGGCATTGGAGGAAGTTGTGGACTATTTGAAGGAAACCCTTCGTACCTGCCATATTACCCGTTTGCAGAAGGGTTCTTGCTCCATTGAAGTTGGTTTTATTTGGGCAGATCTGCTGACGAATATTGAGCGTACTTCGGACCACTGTTCTAATATTGCAGGCAGCGTCATTGAAATGGCCCACGACAATATGAACTTCCACGAAGCTGCAAAAGGCTTTCGAAAAGATGATCCGGAGTTCCAAGCTGATTTCCAAATGTATCTGGAGAAATACGCAGTGTCTGTAGAGGCGGGCGAGGCACCGGAAGTGCCTATGGAATAAATCAAAAAAACACTTGCAATCTGGATGTTTTTTTGGGATAATAGAGACAATGAAATTCAAACAAATAAAAGGAGCGATTTTTTATGAAGACAGTAAAGAATAAGCAGATTCTTGTTGGTGCAGACTTTGCAGGTTTCCCCTTGAAGGAAGCTGTTGTAGCACACCTTAAGGCAAAGGGCTGGGAAGTTACGGATATGGGCGTTCGTTCTTTGGACGAGACCGATACCGATTTGATGTTCCACAGAGTAGGCCTTCGCGTAGGTTCTATGATTTCTGAAGGTGAATTCGACAGAGCTTTGTTGTTCTGCGGTACCGGTATGGGTATCCATATTGCAGCCAGCAAGTGCCCCAGAGTGCATGCAGGTGTTGTTGAGAGCGTTCCCGCTGCCCTTCGTGCTATCACCGGTAACGGCGTAAACGTTTTGGCTATGGGTGCTTTCTACGTAGCTCCCCAGATGGGTATTGATATTGCAGAAGCATACCTCAATGCTGACCTTGGT
>JAFYOJ010000178.1 GCA_017560225.1 Clostridia bacterium | reverse complement strand
TAATATCCACTGTCTTATAGGCATTATTGGCGGCAGAGGCTGCCTCTTGTACGTCTGTCCCTTTATATCTTCGGATATTGTCTACCAACTGGTAATAGAAATGATCTTTCAATACACCGGCAGAAGGTTCAACATCACGACTGTATTCGGCATCAAAATTATCGGAAAAACCATTGGGGGTGTTCATCCACTCGCTTAAACGGGAAACCACGTATTCATTCCACCCCGTTACAAAAACGAAATCAGGACTCACTTCAATGGCATAATCCCACTGCTGTTGGAAGTTCAAACCGTACAAATACGCATCTTTTGTGTTCTTATTGATGGTTACCGTGTTGTTTTGGTAAGTATATTGATAAGCGTAATTACCTTTTGCATACCCTCTTCCCTGCACGCCGCCTAAATAGTGATTCATAGCAACCAGTTTTCCGTTTGCAGCATTTTGGGCCGCACTGACGCACATCTGTTCCACAGAGCCGTCCGCCCGCACACCAAACTTCGTTTGGGGATAGACAGAACACCAGCCCCAGGCTTTCGCATCATAGGAATAATCTTCATCAAAGTATGTGGGCACATTATAGCGGAAAGTAAAGAAATCATAGATTTTCTTCTCCGCTACCACTTTGGTATCCAGCATTTCTGCTTGGGCCATAATTAAGGGTTTCCCCTCCCATAAAAACCAAAGGTCTTTCCATTTATCTTTACTGTAAATTTGATTATATAAATTTGTAATTTGCACTTTTGCCTGATCTTGTTCAAAGAAGTTTAACAAGAAAGCAATTTGCGGCACGTCTACGCCGTCTGCCTTGGCTTCTTCAAACGCTTTGAATACTGCCGTGTAACCCACACCAAAAGTTTCCGTTCCGTTGGAACAGTCAAAAATAATCACGTCCACGCCCGCGTCTGCCAACAATTCAGCATGCTTGCGCAAAACGTATTTATCCGTGGTACGATAGTACCCTAGTAGCGGTTCATCCCAGAAATAAGGCGTCCATTCCGCCGTACCGCCCCAAGCCGAATGATTAAAATCATTCCGTGCCTCCGGATTCTTGCTCATAATTTGGGTGATATTGCGCGCCGGATAATCATTTCCCCAGTAGTTATGCCAAATCCAATAGAACATACCTACGGTCTTGTTACTCTTGGACGTGCCGACCTGTGCCGCACTGCTTACTGTACGACCCAAACCGTCCACTGCAGCCCACGTACCGGGACGAACTTCATTAGACGCATTTGCCGCTTGTGCATTACTCATAGTGGCCGGTAAAATAGTAGTAAACACCACCGCCATCAGCACCAACAGGAGAATTGCTTTTCTTAATTTCATGGTATCACCCAACTCCTTTAAGGTTATTATAACAAACAATCGGTGAAATGCACCTCTTTTTGGGAGTACACCCCACCGACTGTTTTTCAAAAATCAATCATTATTTCGCTTCAGCACGCTTCTTCATCACAACAATTACACAACCAACTACAGCAGCCATTGCGACCCATGCGATCATAGAAGTATCACCAGTGGGTGTATTGGATACACCTGGGGTTGCGCTGGGAGCCGCGGAAGGCGTGGTGGAAGGTGTTGCGGAAGGAGTAGGCGTAGCAGCCGCCTCTACCGTTACTTGAATCGGTGCACTGTTCAGTATAAGAGAATTGGATTCCAATTTCACCGTATAAGTACCTTCATCCAAAAGCTCAGTGTCAAATTCTACAACACCGGAAGCAGAACCTGTGTAGGTAGCTGCTACATATACATACTTCCAAAGCGCAATTTCATCGGCAACTTCATTATTTGCATCATACAGACGAACCCAAACTTCAGCAGTCTTGCCGATTGCGGACAAAGCATATAATTTGTCGTAAGAAACAGCAATCTTACCGCCCATTGCTACGGTCGTCTCGGCAATAGAAATGGTAGGCATTGCCGTGGATTCTGTATTCTCAACTACCTTGAAAGGAACTTCTACGTCACTCTTGGAACATGCAACGTAGTTCGCGTAGCCACAGTTACCCTTGCTATTATCTCTAGCATATACACGGAAAGTTACCACATAACTGCCAACCGGAATCTCAGTAAGCGTCACACCCCACGCATCTACACCTTCAGCAGCATCAAGAATGCCGCCGCCATCATGGGGAACCAGCAAAGCCCACGGATCTGTACTACCGGCACCTTGGTACCAATAAGGATGGTCATCCCCATCAATCACACCATTTGAATTTAAATCTTTGTATACAACGCACATTCTCTTGGCTTCGGCTTCATTTAATTTGTATTTAATAAAAATGGCTTCACCATACTTGAACGTGTCCTTTCCTACGGACAAATACTCTTCGCCGCTTTCCCATTTGCCTGCACTGTTGCCGCTGGCTTCAATCGTCATAAAGGACAAACAGAAAGTAGCAACAATTGCAAGCACCAATAAAATACTAATCTTTCTTCTCATCTTAAATACCCCTTTTCAATCATTTATTTTTTCTTCTTCAAAACAAAGAATACAACAGCAGCACCGGCAATAACCACTACAGCGATAATCACAACGGGAAGAATCCATCCATTACCGCCATCTTTCTCAGGAGCTTCTGTGGGGGCAGCGGTTGCTGCCTCAGTAGCCTCAGCAGTTGCTTCCTCGGTTGCTTCCTCAGTAGCCTCCACGGTAGGCTCCACCGTTGCTTCCTCAGTAGGCTCAGCCGTAGGTGCTACAGTAGGTGCCTGGGTTGCAGCACTCTCCGGATCGATACTCAATCCGGTACCTTCATAAATACCTAAGTTCTTAATTAAGTAACCGGAGGAATTACCGGATGCACGGAAACCGATATAAGAAAGATCCCCTACGTAATTCTCACTGGAAAGAATATCACCAACGACCAGATCGTCAAAAGTAACAAACATTCCTTCCGCCGTTACTTCAACTGTCAAGTTGTAGAAAGTTTCTCCGTCAAATACCATATCAATAAAACCGGTCTTCTGGTTGCCCGGGAAATCCCATGCATTGCCTAAATGTTTAGAATTAAAGAATTTCAAAATACCGTCGTCAAAACTGGGCTCGAAAATAAGCTGTGTCCAAGGGGTAGAACCATTCTCCCCAACACCGAACAAGAAGTTTGCGGAGCCGTCGATAATGGCAATGTCCATATAAACGGTATATTCTTCATAAGGAACTTTCTCCAAAGAATAAACCCAGCCATCTGCATTATCAATAACGGGAATATGCAATACGCCGTCCATACCGTTGTAGTTCACATCTTCTTCTGTGATACCGTTTAAGAACGCACTTGCCTTCTCATAGTTGCTGCAAAGATCTGCGGGCAACATATTCGTAGGGCTTTCAGAAGCAGATACGAAAGAACCACACAGCACCGTACTGAGCAATGCTACGACTGCAATCAATGCCAAAAACTTTTTCATCATCAATAAACCTCCTAAAATGGTTATGTGTTAACACTATGTTTATGGTAGCACGGCAACAGCCTATTGTCTTTGCACAAAAATCTATTTATTTTATATTATCAGGCAAACAACATTGCACCGTTCTTGTACTCTCTACCCGGTCGTGCTATGATACAAACTAACATAAAAGGAGATGAAACTATGTGGATTTCTTATCCTAAGCCAGAAAGCAATCTTACACATTTTACCATAGAGGCCCAAATCTCCCACTTAAAGGGAAACGGGGCTTTCCTCTTCCACCAAGACGGGAATTATCGTTACCAAATGTGCCAATTTTCCCGACCGGAAGATCAAGAAGACGTAGTCTGGCGGATTCGTTACCGGGACTGCTGGTACCCGGAAGATCGGGACGGTTTTGCAAAAGCCGGCAAACTCCCCCTGACCATTCGCTTAGAAGTAAATAACGGTTTGGCGCAGTTGTGGGGAAATAATCACCTCCTTCAAAAAGATTTTCCCTTGAACACCCGTGCAGGCGGCTTCGGGATCAACGTAGAGCCCAGAAACGAAATGACGCTGGAGGCGTTCAAAATCACCGACTGTGCCACCCAGACTATTTTATATAATTATACAGAAAGCAAAACCTTTAAGAATGAAGGCGACCTCTTCCTGCAAGGCGGTCTTCCCACCTTCCGGAAAGAGTTCACGCTAAACAAAGCAATCACTTCTGCAAAACTCTCCCTCTCCGCACTGGGCATTTGTAACTTCTTCATAGACGGCGAGCCCATCGGCGCCCAAGATGAATTAAAGCCGGGCTATACCCAGCAGCGGGTGCGGATGCACACTTATACATACGATGTAACGAGCATTTTACAGACAACCAAAACCCACACCCTCTCCGCCTACGTGGCGCCGGGTTGGTGGAGCGGCATTATGACCGTGTACTACGGCCGGGAGAATGCCATTTGGGGACTTTTGGAAATTGCGTACGAAGACGGAACCACCGGGCAAATTGAAACGGACACCACCTGGAAGTGTGCCAAAATAGGACCGATTTTGTACAGTGATTTCTACAATGGTGAAATTTACGACAATCGCACGGATCTTGCTTTTCGTAAAAACGGTTTTGATGACACCCCTTGGGCAAACGCAGTGCCCAACACAGAATTCCAAGGCGTTCTCTCCCCCTTGGAAGGGCCGCCTGCCCGCATCCGGGAAGACCTGACCCGGATGCCCACGTCCGTTACAATCTACGAAGGCAGCCATGGGACCCAAGAAGACCGCTACGGGCAAATTCAAGTAGTGGCGTCGGTAAAATGTCTCCAAGACCTCCCATTAACCCCCGGTCAGACCGCCCTCATTGATTTTAGGCAAAACTTCGCCGGATGGGAAGAACTTACAGTAAGCGGGCAAACCGGCACTTTAATCACAGTCCGCCACGGAGAAGCGTGCAACGACCGAGAAGGGCTGAAAGAAAGAGGCAACGACGGTCCCGAAGGCAGTCTATATACGGCAAACTTGCGGGCGGCAGTAGCCACCAGCCGATATTATTTGAAAGGCGAAGGGCAAGAACGCCTTCGTTCCTATACTTCCTTCTACGGCTTCCGATATATTGAAATCACCGCTACCCAGCCCATCACGATTCATCAAGTGCGGGGCTTGGTATTGACGTCTGTCCATAAAGACACGGGACGGATTGTAACGTCCGATGCAAAACTCAATCGACTGATTGAGAACATTCGCTGGGGTCAATACAGTAATTACATTTCCATTCCTATGGACTGTCCCCAAAGAGATGAGCGGCGAGGTTGGACGGCGGATGCCCAGATTTTTGCCCTGACGGGTATGTACAATGCAGACGTGCAAGATTTTTTAGGCAAATACGTAACGGATCTTTGTGATTCCCAACGGGAAGACGGGGCTTTTCCAGATATTGCACCGTATAGCCACGGCCCCTTTGGGCAGTGCGGCTGGGGAGATGCAGGCATTATTATCCCCTATTATTTGTATTGGATGTACGGCAATCGAGAGCGTTTGGCGTACGCCTATCCTTATATGCAAAAATATATGGACGTTTTCTTAGCCGTCACCAACAAAACCGGGGCGGGCCATCAGTACGGCGATTGGCTGAGTTTCGAAGGCAATGACGAGGAACTGAAATTGATCTTCAGCACAGCCTACTATGCGTGGGATGCGAAGCTAATGCACAAAATAGCGGGTTGGTTAGGCAAGACAGCGGATGCAAAACGTTATTTGGATTTATTTAATGATTTGTGCGCCCATTTTCAAGCCCAATTTGTATTGCCCGACGGTAATCTGAAACGCACCGAGCAGACCGCTTGCTTAATGGCCCTGCATTTCGGGTTATTAACAGAAGATTCCCGTCAGGTCGTACGGACATCCCTATTAGAAAATTTAAAAAGGAATGGATGGAAATTACAAACCGGTTTCTTGGGCACAGGGCTTTTACTCCCCACCCTTTCTGAACTGGGCGACACCGACGTAGCTTACGAATTGCTATTCCAAAGAGAGTGTCCTTCTTGGCTTTACTCCGTGGACCAAGGGGCGACTACCATTTGGGAGCGTTGGAATTCCTATACCTTGGATAAAGGTTTCGGGGACGTGAGTATGAATTCCTTTAACCACTACGCCTACGGCGCCGTGGGGGAATGGATGTATCAGTATATGGCAGGGATTCGTCCCGGTCAAGAGGGTGGCTTTAAGCATTTTACCCTAAACCCCACCCCCACCGAGAAACTGGATTTTGTGGATTGCCAATACGACGCCCCTTGTGGTACCATTGTAAGTAATTGGAAATGGAAAGAAAGCACGTGGCTCGCCCATATTGAAGAGCCGGCCGATACAATAGCTACCGTAACACTGCCCAATGGTGCCACGTATACCGTTTCAACCGGAAGTTATGATTATGAATTAGCAAGACAGGAGGTCTTCCCATGTATAAGAAAGTAACGCCCCCTTATTTTGGCGCCGCATACTACCCGGAAAGTTGGGATGCAAGCCAAATGGATGAAGATATTGCCATGATGGTAAAGGCAGGGGTCAACTGTGCCCGAATCGGTGAATTTGCCTGGGTCAATATGGAACCGGCTCCCGGACAGTATGATTTCTCCTTGTTTACCGAATGTGTAAAGAAATTGCGGGATGCAGGTCTTGCCTACGTAATGGGCACACCTACCTGTACACCGCCGGCTTGGCTAAGTACCACGTATCCGGAGATTCTGCAAATGAACCACGCCGGCGTACGGCAAACCCACGGTGCCAGACGTTTGTGCTGCGTTAATAATGCCGTTTATTTAGACTACTGTGACAAAATTGTAGAAGCCCAAGCCAAAGTTTTCGCCGATGGCTCAGAAGCGGCGGAGAATCTGATCGGCTGGCAGATTGATAACGAACTGCACTACAACTCTCCGGACGAGTATGATTGTTGCTGTCCGGATTGTAAGAAGGCTTTCCACGGGTGGCTCAAAGAACAGTACGGCACCATTGAGAATATGAACAACTGCTGGGGCACGGCCACCTGGAGTCAGCGCTACGATACTTTCGAGCAAGTGCCCACGCCGGTCAAAGACCTGTGGCATCATCCCACTTACAAAACAGATTGGCAGCGTTTTCGTGCTTGGTCTTACACACGCTTTGCCGCCCGTCAGGCCGAAATCTTAAAGAAATATTCTTCTGCCCCCATCGGCACCGATATGATGCCTTTATATTGGCTGGATCACGAAGAAATGAACCGAGCGTTAGACATCGTACAGACAACAGAATACCGAGCTCCGGGACAGCTGGATGATCTGCCCATGTGGTTTTCTTATTATTGGAATTTGAAAGATAAACCTTTCTGGGTTGTAGAAACCGCTTGCAGTTGGGCAGGTGCCACCGTTCCCTTATGGCGAAATCCCGTAGGGTACTGCCGGGCGAACACATGGCTCCCCATGGCCTTTGGCTCCGATGCCATGATGTATTGGTTGTGGCGCACCCATCACAGCGGACAAGAACTTGGGCACGGCGCCGTTGTGACCACGTGGGGACGACCTTCCCATATTTTCGGCGAAGTTCAGCAAGTAGCGGCAGAGTTTGAGAAAGCCGGAACATTCCTTACAGAAACAAAACCGATTCATAACGGTCTTGCGATGCACTTCTCGATGGACGCTGCCCGCACTGCGGAGAATCAATTGTTGTCCGTCGACCTGAAAAGCTACAACCATCGCATTACCGCTACGTATATTGCTTTCCGGGAAGCGCAAATGAATCCGGAAGTATTAGATCCTGTCCACGATTTATCCGGCTACAAAGTGATTATGAGCCCCTACCTGACCTGTATTGAACACAAGGGATTGCGGGATCGTTTGAAAGCTTGGATTGAAGCCGGCGGCACTTGGATTGCAGGTCCTTATACCGATGTTCGCAACAAATGGGATGGTTTGTACAAAGAAGCACCCTTCGGCGTGTTGGAAGATTGGGCAGACATTCGTTGTGACTATACCATACCTCACGGAGAGGATATTCCGGTGCATTGTACAGACGGGCAGACTGTAAGCGGCAGCGTGGTGTTCGACGCCCTGGTTTGCGGCCCTACCGCCAAGTCCCTTGCCACCTACCAAGAAGAAGGTTTCTTGAAAGGTTATAGCGCCGTCACGGTGACACCCATGGGGAAAGGAAAGATTGTGGTTGTGGGCACCATTGTACCCACCGACACGTTGGTGAAACTGGTAACGAATCTTGGCATTGCGCCTTCCGTAAAAGCCGACTCAAACGTTGCCGTAGTACCGCGGGCAGGCGATACGCTCCGAGGTTGGATTTGTGTGGAGATAAAAAATCGGCCGGGTAAAATGCAAGTTCCCTCTGACTGCGTAGATTTGCTGACAGGCGTCTCTTATAAAAAAGGTGCCTGGGTGGAACTTCCCGCTTACGGCGTGGCTGTTTTGCAGGCATAACCCATAAAATATGACATAATTTACTTGTCTTTAAGCGTCACCCATAGTACAATGTGCTGTGGGTGATATAAATGTATAGAAAATTTTATGGATGTATCCTGCTCTTTGCTTTAGTCAGCCTTTGTACGCTTTTTGCAAGTTGCACAACATCGCAAGAGGAGTCATCAAAAGCCTTGAAAATTCCTGATTTTATTATAGAAGTAGAAAGCGGTCGAGATCCTATTGTATTGCAATTATCCGATACGCAAATTATTGATGCTTCCCAGCAACGTGCGAGTGGACGCCTTTCGTCCGGACAGAGTTCCTACTGGGCGAAGGATAAAGTCAATGAGCGTTGCTATGACTACATACGAGAAACCATCGAAACAACCAAACCGGATTTGATTTTAATTACCGGAGACTTGGTGTACGGCGAATTCGACGACAGCGGAGAAGCATTCCTTTCTTTGATTAATTTTATGGAATCCTTTGAAATTCCTTGGGCGCCCGTGTTCGGCAACCACGACAACGAAAGCAAGAAAGGCGTAGATTGGCAATGCGCTCAGTTAGAGCAAGCGGAGCATTGCTTGTTTAAGCAACGTACGCTAACCGGAAACGGAAATTATACTGTGGGCATTCAGCAAAACGGAGCATTAAAACGGGTGTTCTTTATGTTGGATTCCAATGGTTGCAGCGCCATGAGTGACGAAAGCAAAGCCAATGAGCATTATAAGACATCAGCGGGATTTGGTGCGGATCAAATTGCTTGGTACACAGAAACGGCAAATAAAATCAAAGCCCTCTCCCCTGATACCAAATTCACCTTTGCTTTCCATATTCAAATTGCGACTTTTACCAAAGCGTATGCTAAATACGGTTTTAAGAACAGCGGCACCGCAGACAATCCCATCAACATCGACCGATTGGAAGATCAAGCTACAGGCGACTTTGGTTACCTGGGCAAAGATTTGAAAGGTGCTTGGGATGCAGATGGACAAGTATGGACCGGTTTCAAAACCCTTGGCGTAGACTCTATCTTGGTAGGCCACGAGCATTGTAACAGTGCAAGCGTGGTGTACGAAGGTGTTCGTTTCCAGTTTGGACAGAAGTCCAGTACGTATGACCGTTCCAATTTTGTGCAAAAAGATGGCTCCATTACCGGCGTATATCCACCCAACAACGGCACCCCTTTAATCGGCGGTACCGTAATGCCTTTATCCAAAGAAAATGGCAGCATTTTGAATCCGTATATTTACTTATGCAAAGATGCCGGCGGATCTATTGACTGGGATCAGCTCTATAAAGAGCCGGAGATTTTGGCACCGGATCAATTGAACCGTGTGGAATATGATTTCAATGGCACCGATTTCAATACCAAAATCAGTGCAACCGGGTTGTTTGTGCCGGCATTCAGCGCCAAAGCGATTAGCGATACTTCCACGGTACCGGCAGGTTTCACCGGCGGTGTCTACGGCAACACCAACAACAGTAGCGAAGGGATGGCCACTATTTATGTGAAATTCAACACACCCATCGAGACAGAGAACTTATATGCCCTCAAATTGCGTATGTACGTAACACCTTATACAGCCACCTCCGGGAAATCCCCCTTGATTCGTTCTTTTACCGGCGTCTTGTATGAATCTTTGCAATCCTATCGCACCTTTAAAGAGCAAGGCGGCGAGTTTGGAAAATGGGTAGAAGTAGATATTCTGCCTTTGCTTTTGGGGACAGAACTGGAGAAAGACGGCAAGATTGAATCCTTTGTATTTACATACCGTTATTACACATCGGATACAACGGCATCCTGTTACTATGACAGTTTGATTATCGAAACCAAAAAGTAAGAGAAAATGGCTCCATTTGAAGAAAAATCCTCAAACGGAGCCATTTTCACGCTTATTATTTCACCACAGCGCCAGCATTTTACGACTGGCATCCATCATCTCGCCCAAATAGCGGTCCCAAAGAGTTTCGTCCGTCGTCTCTCGCATTTGATGGTGGGCCTCCAGCACGAAATCGCCTTTATAATCTATTTCTTTCAGCGTCTGCATAAAGCCAACCCAGTCATACGTACCATAGCCATAGTACGGAATCTGATGATCGTCATAGGTGCCGGTATTATCATGAATGTGTAGCGTCACCAAACGGTGTCCCAGCACTTTCATTTCGCTGGGCGGCAACTTATTGAAATGCGCATGGCCGGTATCCCAACAAACACCAACATTTTCCCCGCCTAAAGCGTCCACCAAATCCGCTAAGGGCTTCGCCCGATCCGAATTGGCCCAAGGTAAATTCTCCAAAGCAAGGCCAACACCCAGTGCCTTACAGCGCTCTAAATAAGGGGTAAACCAAATGCGATTTTGCTCTACGTAATAATCATAATAGTCCGGTGTTTGCGTACCTTGCAAATCCTGAGGATGCATGGCAATCCAGCCAATCCCTAATTCAGCGGCAATTTCAATGGCACGGTAGCCAATATGGGAATCCTGTTTAGCATAAAGAGCCGCAGGCCAGCCAACACCGTGGGCGTGGGTAAAGAGGACACCTTTATCCTCTGCATAAGCTTTCACTTCCCGCACAAAAGAGCGCCAGTGATCGCTATTGAGCGGATGCGACCCAGCAGGGCCATCTAAGTCCAATAAGGTATAATCCAAACAGGTAAATCCCGCTTTAACCATACGGTCAATTTTCTCAAAAATATCCATTTCCGGTGGAAAAATGCCGGTACAGTTTACAATTCTCATGGACAGTCCTCCTTTTGTTCCGCACGCACCTGTTCTAAAAATTCCGTAGGCGACATGCCTGTCTTTTGCTTAAACATACGGGAAAAATAATAAACGGAAGAAAAACCCGTAGAAAATGCCACTTCCGAAATACGAAGTCCTCCTTTACGGAGCAAATATTTCGCCTGTTCAATGCGGCATTGGATACAATATTCAATAGGGCCCATCCCCATTTTCTTAGCAAACAATTGTTTCAAAGTAGAAGGACTTACGGAGAAACAACCACTAATATATTCAATGGTTAATTTCATAGCGTACCACTGCTCAATAAAGCGGCACATGCGAAGAAACAAGAAGTCTTCATCCCGCGTGCCACGAAAACCGGGAATTTGCGAAGTATCATTGTACTGATTCAGCAAATTGATCACCAAGGCTTCTGTATGGCCCACAATTTTCCGTTCACTGCCAAAAGGCGGATTCTCAACAGGTCTTGTCTGCGTTTCTTTTGGATCATCCGATTTAGGCTGAAAAAGGGATTTGATTTCCACAATAATTTTCCCCAGAAGCTCCCGCGTGTCCTCCGTTTCGGTCAGCGTTTTTCCACTGATTCCATATAAAAGCGGTTCGTCACTGGAGAACGACAAAATGGCAGCATAGGCATTGCGGCGGCTTTTCTTAATATTATGGGCAATTGACGGAGAAATGATATAAATATCCCCTTTCGTCAAACGATTCTGCTGATTGCCAACACACAAAGTCAATTCGCCATCTTCCACGTAAATCAATTCCCAAAAACTATGAGTATCGTCATTAAATTCCAATTGATTGGCATTCTGTAAATAATGCACGGAGAATAAATGTTCTACAATAGGTTTGTCATTAATCAGCAAAGGACCGTACTGTTGAATCATATTTTACCCGCCTTCCCCACCTTCGGATATACAAAGTACGCCACCACCAAAGCACAAAGACCGGAAACAATCTTGCCCACAAGCACAGGGGCGATATAGGAAGCATCAAAGGCCATGGTAAATGCCATATGGCCGCCTAACGTAAAGGCCGCCGAAACCGCAAAGGCAGAGTTGATCATACTCCCCTTCTCATCCATTTTCTCCATCATACCGAAAGAAGCGGCGTTGGTCACAATACAGGAAAGCACACCTAAAGCCGCATCTTCATTGATGCCCACTTTGCGTCCCAGCGCCTTTAAAGGCCGATTCAACAATTTAGAAACGAGGCTCATAAAGGTAAAGGCTCCTGCCAGGAAAATGCTGGCATTCACGCAAATCATGACGCCCTCTTCCAGCGGCGCAAGTCGTTCAATCAAGACTTTTCCGGACAAAAATTCATAGATACCCAGCATAAGCCCGGTGATAATCATCGCAGTGATTATAAAGCCAAACACTTTGAAGATTTTTACGCACAAATCGGGCGCCTTCAAAAGTCCGAAGCCAATGATCCCCGCCAACACCGCCAAGGGCAGCAAATTCACAATTAAATCCACAAAAGGAAGCCCGCACATAAAGCCCGCCACCAAGCAACCTAAGGGAATGGTAACGATTCCGCACAGCAGGCCGTAAATCAGTGACGCGTGCTGTTCCTTCTTCACCATCCCCAGCGCAAAGGGAATGGTAAAAGAGATGGTGCAACCCATCATGGAAGACACCACCAAGGCATTAAATTTACCGATTTCCGCATTCCGCGCAACTTCCACAGAAAGCGGCGCACCGCCCATATCATTAGCAAATAAAGACGCCGGCACAATGGACGGATCCAAATGAAGTTTATCCGCCACAAAATCAAGACCTGGGCGCACCAAGTCTGCAAGCCAAGGGCTAATTACAATCATACCGATCATAGAAAGAGCCATGACGCCTAAGAGCATAAAGCCTTTCTCAAATTCTTTACCCAGGCCCAACTTATTGCCCAGCACATAGTCCACAGCGCCGATAATCGCAAATATAAAGACAACGATGGTCAGCGCACTCATACAAACTCCTTATACACCAAATCTCGAATTTCGCCGTGGGCACCACCGATACAATGAGGCCACCCCAATACTTGCATGCCGAAGAAAATCGACAAATGGTTCACAGGATCCATGAGGCAATAACAACCGGCCGCACCGTCCCAGCCAAATTCTCCAATAGGACTCAAACCGCCCAAATCGGCCACTTTCACCCGCACACCCATGCCGTAGCCG
>JAFYOJ010000018.1 GCA_017560225.1 Clostridia bacterium | reverse complement strand
GCGCCTATAGATATCTATAACAAAACTATTGTCAAGAATTATTTTGCACAACATTAACCAAAAACTTGTATCATAACCTTGTCTATTCTGCCGATGACATAAAACGCAACCCATGCTACTCTTAAATTCCCGGAAGGGATCCGGGACCGTGGGAAAACGGTGCACATTGAAAGAGGTGATCATATGTATTGTGTATGGGACTTATCAGAAACTATTGATTATGGTAATTATGACACCATAACGGAAGCATTAAGGAACGTACCGGACGGTGAACCGTGTGTTATCTATAGACACATGACGCGTCTGGGTGTGTTTCACGGAACCGGTGAGGAGGTGGAAGCATGAAGATTGCATATGTAGAAACCGAACACATTATTAAGGCAGAGCTGCCCGGATGTTACGTGATATGGGAACACGCGGAAGTAACTTATTTAAAAGGACTTAACGCGTTAAGACTTGCACTCCGGTGGTTACGTGAGGATCCGGACTGTCTGGCAGTACAGTGTAACGGTATACTTTATTTAAAAGGATATAACGCATAGTGCGTTATACATACAATATTTCCATAAGGAGGAAACGACAATGGCAAACAAGTTTACAGCAGCAGCGCAGGAGATCACCGGAGGATCGCAGGTGATTGCAGGACTGGAGAAGATCCAGAATGATCTTTTGATCGCCGCATATCCGAACGGTATAACCGTAAACGGTGCGGATCTGATCACCAGTACGGACGCGGAAACCGGAGAAGATAAGACCTTTTGCGTCTTTACTTTTGCGGAGGATCCGACAAAGTACGCTTCCGGTGGTAAGCAGATGACCGACATCGTCAAGAAGTGGTTTGATCTGACCAAGGCCCCGGATGGCATGCAGCTGTCCGCGGCATTGCGTCAGGAGGGTGGTGTTAAAGTTAAGCTGGAGAAGTCGCGCACGCAGTCCGGCCGCACTTTTACAAAGGTAACAGTACTTGACAACTAAAGGGATACCCAAGAAAAGGAGGATGTAACACGGCAATCCCGGCCAGCGTAACATTTTTGTAGACTATGCCCCGGATACATATCCGGGGTATTTTTATAGGAGGTGATTATATGAAATCAGTAACTATTATATTTAATGATAATGATAAGGAAGATTTGGAAATTTTAGACGTGGTAGATTGTAAAATTAACGGTCCTTTTCTTGAAATTTGGGGGGATACTGGTAAAGAGTTTGAAGATGAAAGTGTTACACTAATGGTAATAGGACGGTTCTTTTTATCACAGATCAGAGGTTATTATATGGAGGTGGTATAGAATATGGCATTAAACAGTAGAACCATAAGCAAGCTGGTAGCCAAACGCCAGGCGAAGGAAGAAGCTGCTGCAATGAAAAAAATCATAACCCTGCCGGTATATTATGAAGTATACAGTGGTACAATGAATTACAGATCAAGCGAGTGGGTCCGTTTGGATCCGGTAGACATAGTATCATCCTTAACCAGCGCAAGGGAAGAAGCCGCATGGCGAAGGAAACACCCAAGGGAAAACCAAAACGCGTGTTATATAGTCAGGAGGTACAGACATGGTCGTAAAGTTAAAACCGGTAAAAACGATTGAAAAGCAGTGGAAAAGCTATTTAAAATCACTTGAAAAGGGCGGTTATAAGTCTCCAAAAATGGAGGCTTTACGCCCTTTTATGGGTAAAAGTGGAAACGTATTAAAACGTCAGACCAGAAGCAACCGGCAAAAAGCAGCGTTTAATAAAGCCGCGGAAGGTGTAAAAGAAACATTTGGAACCAGCAGACCGTGGAGCAAAAAGCCGCGGCAGAGTGAAAAGCATAGCAAGCAGCAGGCCACGCGCGAGAAAACCGCGGCGAAGGAATACCAGCGCAAGCAAAAGAAGAAAATAGGTGGAAAGCTTACAAAAGGTGCAAAGAAGTATGTAGAGGAACAGCAGCGCAAGTATGATGAGATGCTGGATATACTGACCGTAGGCAGTCAGAAAATGCTTTCCAGCAAGGTGCGTTATGAGATCTATGTGAAGATGGACGCAGAAAACGTCAGTGCAGAGGATATCGAAAACTTTATCAAAAAGCTGCTTGCAACTCTTAACGACATCCCGGAAGAAGCGCAGGAGCTTGCCAAGCAGGACGGCTATATATCTGCGCTGCAGGAATTGGCAGAGTTTAGCAGCGCGGAAATGGCAGATTTTAGCGCGATGTTTACCGCAATGACCAGCGTAGACGTGGAAGATCAGGAGAATATAAGCAATGCAATAAGATATTGGCAGGATCCGGAAAATAACCAAAGCCACATGGGTTTTGAACAGTTTTGGAATGAACTGCAAACCTATAACGATCTGGGTAACGAAGAAAACTATAGAGAGATATTGCAGGAGGAAGATTGACATGTCAATGATACCCTATAAGGACTTTATATCTGCAGACGAACGTGACAACATTTGGAAGCCGCGTATTTATTCCGTAAAGACCAAAAAGAAGGAAAAATTTTATTGCGATGATATCATATGTTTTGATATAGAGGTATGTAATTTTTACGTGGATCCTTTAGGTAACGCACGCAGTATTAATGATATATTCGAGCTATGCAGCTATAAAACAGATCTGATAGAAGAATGTTTTACCACGTGGACTGCAGGGTGTTTACCTTATATCTGGCAGTGCTCCATTAACGACTGGGTAGTATACGGACGTGAGCTTCCGGACTTTATGCATATACTTAAGTACATACGTAAGAAGGTAGCCGGCGCGGAAACCCACATATGGATACATCATATAAACTATGAATATACCTTTTTGCGTGAGTTTATACCATTCACTGACAAATTTTTTACGGAAGCACGCAAGCCTTTAAAACTGGAATATGAAAATATCATCTTCCGGTGCTCATATCGTTTGGTTATGATGTCGCTTGAAAAGTGGGGCGAGAAGATCGGAGTGCCCAAGGCCGTGGGTGATCTGGATTACCACGCACTGTATACACCCATTCAGGAGCTGACCGAACAACAGCTCCATTATTGCGAGATGGACTTACGCGTTATGATCAAGGGACTGACCAACTATCTGGTAACGTATGGCCACATCCGTTTAATACCATTTACCCAGACCGGCATGCCCCGGAAGGATATTAAGGACGAGGGGAGGAAGGTAAAGGGCTGGAATAGGAAAGTAGGCAAGATGCAACCAAAAACCCCTGAAGAATGGAAAATAATGCATGCAACCTATTGCGGTGGTCTGACATTATGCAATCCGGATAAAGCCGGCTATGTGCTGCAGTGCCACACGCCCGGTGTGCCGGGATATGTGAACGTGGGCACCGATCAGGAGCCGGTAGCACAACGTTCTATTGACCGTAAGAGTGCGTACCCGGCGGCAATGCTGCAGAAATACCCTGCCAGCGAGTTTATGTTGACCACGGCACCGGTGCAATGGGATGACGGTAACCACCATATCTGCCTTGTGGAATATATCAACCTGCGCGCACGTTATGACGTGACACCGCAATCCGCAAGCAAGCGCGTTATGATATCCGGGGCAAACTATAACTATGATGGTCTGACCAAGAACAATGGGAAGATCATTACATGCCAGCGGTTTGCGCTGTACGTGACTGAAGTCGACAAGCTATTGATAGATATGTATTACCAATACGATGAGATGGTCGTACATAGTCACCGTATTGCCTTATCGGACTGGATGCCAAAACACGTTATTGAATACATGCTACTGCGATATGAAGCAAAGACGTTACGAAAAACGGATGCAGACCCGACAATCTACAATATAGAAAAGCAGAAACTCAATGCAATCTATGGCCTTATGGGAACCGCTTTAATACATAATGACATCGTTGAGGAAGGATGGGAGTTTGTCACAAAATTTAAGGATGACGCGGAAATAATGAAAGAGCTTAAGAAGCTGCAGGACTTTGATTATAATAACGTACTCCCTTATAGCTGGGGATGTTACGTGACCAGCTGGCAGCGTTTGTCGTTGATGAGTACCGCGCTTGAGCTGGAAAAGGAACCGGACGGAACCCTTAAGCACTTCCGGAAACTGTCTTATACAGATACGGACAGCTTAAAAGGTGCCTATGATCCGGATGACATGCGGCGTGTGGATCATATCAATAAACAGATCATAGAGTGGACGCGTTGGCGATGCGAACAGCAAGGCATTGACTATAATAAGACGTGCCCGGAAGATAAGAAGGGACGCAAGCAGTATTTAGGCACGTGGGAAAATGATGCCAACTACTATGAGATAAAGTACGAAGGTGCGAAAAGGTACGCGTACCGGATGGATCCGAACGACACCGTACATATAACGATCGCCGGCGTACCCAAGGAGGCTGGCCACGTGCTCAAATCGGTGGATGATCTGAAAGAAGGACTAACGTTTGACCTTTTCCAGTCGCGGAAAAATCTATGCCAGTATATTGACGGTGACAACCCACAAGTCACCATGCCGGATGGTTACAAGGTGACAAATAAATGCGGCTGCATCATACGCCCAACGTCCTATAAGTTGACACTGGAAAACGAATACCGGCAACTGATCAAATACTATATCAGTCAGAAACAGACATGAGCAACTTATAAGCAACTCCCGGCTATGTGCAAAGTGAATTAAATGTGCTATAATTGTGTTGCGAATAAACGGGTGCTTGCATCACACAGAAAACGGCGTTATACGTTGACATAACGCTGTTTTTTGTTATACTTAAATTGACTACACAAGTCAATAAATACGAGGTGAGCGTATGAAGAAGGAAAGCATATTCGACCTTTACGATCAGGTCAATAAGGATGATCCGAAACCGGAACCGGAACGGATTGAAAATGAAGTCAGACCGCAGGACGTAGAGGAAGAAAAGGAAGTAACCAAACAGGAACCGGCACCGGAAGAAACACCGGCCCCGGAACAGGCACCGGCCGCAACGCCGGAGGAAGGAAAGCAGGATGGCGTTTAATAATGTGCCGGTGAATGGCTGGCCACAGATTAAAGATCTGGATCAGGTATCCGGTATGTTGGCAGAGCTTAATGAGCTGGCCGAAAAGATCGATGCTATGCCTACCTACACAAGTGAGGATAGGGCATGGTTGACTGAATGGGAAGAGAAACTCCCAGAGCTTCCGGAAGATCCGGAAACGGACGGTGTAAAAGTATTGACCGCAACAACCAGCGAGGGCGAGACGGTCAAGAGTTGGGAAGAGCCGGCAAGCGGAGGTTTGGAAGTCAAAACAAAGAGCTTTACACCACAATCAACATATATCGGGAGCTATACAACATATAGCGATAGCGATTTAAAAGATGTTGCAATCGTGGGTTATGAGATTGCCGGTGTTGATGCTTATAACTTCGCAGTAACAACATTGATAAGTGATTCAACCGGCATGCGGCTTGTATTGCATAACTTTTCACAAGCAGCTTTTACACCGTCAGCGGTTACCGTTAAATATGTAGAAACAGCATAAGGAGGATAAAGAAATGGCTTATAACCAGATTTATGGAATTGTAAATGAAGCGACAAAGCAGGCATTAGGTTCCAAGGCAGTGGCAGCAATCGACACCACGACCCTGGCAGAGGTAGGCGGTCAGGTGTTGTCAGCACTGAACCCGGCAACGTTCCCGGCGTTTGTGAATGGATTGATGGGTGTACTCAACAACACCCGGATCAAGGCAAAGAGCTATGACGGTGCCGATCGCGTGAGTGCGTACCGTAACCCGGAGGAATTCGGTCTGTACATGCGCAAAATCCAGATCGACAAGGTACAGGATGTCGGGGAGAATAGCAGCTTCAAGGCGCAGGACTGGGACTACTATGATGGTTCCTTAGCTACCAACTGGACGGACAGACTGTTTGGTAATATCGCCGGTTTTGAAACCGCGCCGCAGATCGTACAGCGTAAACAGTTGCAGCGTTGTTTTGCAAACCCTGCAGAGATGGCCGCATTTATCGCAATGCTGGATACCGGCCGCATGAATGATATTCGTTGCCATATGGAAAGCACCGAAACACTGGCGCGTGCTACGGCTATGGGTTCCTGCTTCCATAATACGGCTACGGCTATTGATCTGGGTGCGTTGTATAACACCGAAACAGGCAAGGCTACGGCTCCGGATAGCTGGCAGTATGACGCGGACCAGCTGCGTTTCTACATTGTGGAAATGAAGCGTATCATCGCGCGTCTTAAGAAGATGAACCGTATCTATAATAATGCCGGTATGGATCGCTTCACTCGCGAGGATGAAATGGTGATCGATATCCATAGCGATTTTGTGGCAAGTATGACCGGTTATCTGGAAAACACACTTATCCAGAAGTTTATTGAGCTGCCGGGATACAATGAGGTGAGCAGATGGCAGGGTGTTGGCACCAGCTACGGAAACAGCCTTAAGCTGATGATCGAAAATGATAATCTGGGCGTGGATACGACCGCGTTTGCTTCCCTGACAACCACAGGCAAGGAACTGACCATTGACGGCGTGATCGCGTTCGTTCACGACATTGACAAGTACGCAATGACCATTGACGACCTGCGGACCGTATCGGCCGAAAACCAGCTGCAGGAAACCGTCACCACGGTAACAAAATTTGACACGGCCTACGCGGTGGATCCTTCCGAACAGGGTATTGTATTCTACGTAGGAAGTCATAATGCAACGTGATACCTGCCATAAGGCACTACGTTTCCCCCAAACTGGGCGGCGGTTTTTAATAGCCGCTGCCCTTTTATTATGAGGTGATAAGATGATAACAAATGATCAACTGTATAAGTTATACAGCAAGAGCGACAAGTATTATATGCGGCTTATGTCAGGGGCCGCGCTGGGCCGGCAGATCAATGTCTGGGATATCTTCCGTAACTATTTTGAGCATTTCACCGCTATGGGCATGAACCTGTTTTCGTATGAAGCGGAGGATGGGTATGTACCGGATCGGTTTTTTAAGCAGCTGGAAAAGCGTTATTTCTTTTTCGGGCATGCCGGCATTGTGGAACGTGACAGCGAATTGACGGCCGTTTCCGCTTCCGGGTTCGGGGAAGATGTCTATGATGAGCCGGTCAAATTCAATTTTGTTTACGGCGGCGGCATTCCGGATCCGTCCCGGACACCGCAGGAACGTACCATTAACGTGGACGGTGTTTACACCAAAAACACATTCACCGGATATCCCACGGCGATGGCTGCAGAGCAATACGCGTTAATGATCGCGCATTGCGACATGTCGATCATTGCGGAGCTGGTAAACAGCAGATTTATGGACGTGCTGAAAGCCAGCAACAACCAGAGCGCGGAAGCTGCAGGAAAGTTTTATAAGGATCTGTACATGGGGAAACTATCCTTTATCAGTGACCGTACAGAAGAAATGGAGATCGACCGGGCGGCGCGTGGTGTTTCCAGATTGCGCGATTATATCGACACAAAGAGCAGCTTGTTAAAAGAGTTCTATGCACTTTTCGGTATCAATAAGACCAATGAAAAACGCGAGAGAATGATAACGGATGAGGTCAAGGACAATCAGGAGCTTTTACAGTTTAATGTTAAGGATATGCTGGAGCAGCGCAAAAAGATGTGTGATGACGTGGCTGACGTGTTCGGTATCCGAATCAATGTGAAATGCCACGTAGATATCGATAATGACGGCACTCCGGAAGATCAGGAGCCGAAACAGGAAGCAAACGGAGGTGATCAGGATGCAGTTTAAAGATTATTTCAACGCGTATGATACCGTGGGCAATCTGCATAACGGATTCCTGCAGTCTATGGACTTTTCCGCGTTCACGGATATCACTATGCTTAATGAGCTGACCATGGCACTTATGGACGCACATCTGCAGAATGAGTTATCCGGATCGCTGGTGTTAAAACAGTGGGCAAAGTACATGCACTTTTCAAAAGAAAACGACCGGCTGGAAGTATGGGCGCAGTTTTATACCGATTTCAAAAATGCGCTGTATGCCAAGCTGTTAAAATCGGAAAAGTGGTACCAGATCACCAAAACGGACTTTACCAGCTTATCGGCTACGGATATTAAGACGATCGAGCACGGCAGCAAGGTGACGGACTTTGATTATGCACAGGCGCAGAAAACCAGACAGTATGGCCAGGATCAGACCACCACACAATACGGCCAGACACAGGACACCAGCGTTTACGGTGCGGCAGTCAAGCAGTTGGAATATGGAGCACAGACCGAACAGAGCCAGTACGCACAACGTCAGGATACGGACGTACACGGTGCCGGAACGCTGCAGAAAGAATACGGCGCGACACAGAAAACCAACGCGTACGGTGCAGTGATCAACCAGAAAAACTATGATCGCGTGGTGGTGGAAGTATCCCATGATGGAAATGATAGTCACGTGATCGGAGCCGGAGCCAGCACGACAACGCACAAGATCTACCCTTTAGGTGCTTCCGATTTTGTCAATGACAGTCAGGACGTAACCAACACCCTGCAGCAGACCAACACGGACACGTGGGCAGACGTTACCACGGACACCGGAAGCAGGACGGATACGGACACCACGGCAGCGCGTACGGACACGGAAAGCAGCTTGCTACACACAGACGTAGAAACTACGGCAGAAAAGACGGATACCCACACCACTGGAGCACACACGGACGTTGTTACGGATGCGGCACACACGGACGTTGTAACGGATGCAAGCCGTACCGATACCGTAACCGGCGCACAGCATACCGACACGGCAACACGTAACCAGCGCACCGACACGGAAACGGATGCAGCGAAGAAGGACACACAGACCATTAAGGCCTACACCGACACCGAACGGCACACGAAGCACATTGTTTTGTCACCGGATAAGTACTTTGAGATTGAAAAGGAAATGGTGGAGCTGGGTGTGTATGATCTGATGACACAGGCGGTACGTGACACAATGCTTATGAACGTATGGGAAGAAGGTGCATGCGAATGGAATTAAAAGAGCTGATAAACCTTGTTGTATCCAATGGCATAGGCGTGGCGTGCATTGTGTACTTTATGATCCGGGACTATAAGTTTATGGGCACGATGCAGGAGACATTAACCACGCTTAAGGAATCGCTGGAAGTGATAGAGCAGTTTTTGATTAAGGAGGGTATGGACCTTGGAAAAACTAAAGGGCGTTGACTTCTCACATTATCAGGCGGCTTCCATGGATCCGTTTATATCAGATGCTGATTTCCTTATTCATAAGATAACGGAAGGCGTTTCTATCACGGATCAGAGCTGTCAACGGCGACTGCAGAAATTTGCAGATAATAAGCCTACGATAGTTTACCATTTCATGCGTAACCAGCAGAACACGGAAAAGGAAATGGAGCATTTCATATCGGAAGTGGAGCACACCGGATACGCACACACCATAGGCGTGGCGATTGACTACGAACTGAATAACAGCAGGGTTGACGTGGCTAAGATGGAATATGCGTTGGTGCTTCTGGAAAACCATTTTAAGAAAAAGCCTATACTTTATTGCAGTGATCTTCATTGCAATGAGTTATATCAGATGATCCGGGCGCATGATTATGGCTTATGGATCGCGCGGTACCGGAAGAAGGAACCGGAGCACGCATGCGACTTCTGGCAGTACACAAGTAAGCCGTATGATCAGGATATCTTTTACGGTGGTATGCTCAAAATGATGAGGTATATCTGGGAGGTGGATGTATGACGTTGACATTTTATAAGATCAATGAGGATTATAGGGTACTGGATAAGACGTTGGGAACCGGCACCGGGAGCGCAACCGGGCACCTGCATGAAAAGATCAATGACATTAAAATGTCGGTGAAAATGCCCAGCAGCGTTTTTAATGACGTGACCGCAAGTAACTATGTATTCGTGGATCTGACACAGGCATATTACTATTTGGATAGCTATGATGTAGAAAATGATTGTGTCATTGTTAATCTGACGATGGATGTAAGAAAAACGTTTGCTACACAGATCAAGGGCGTGAGGGCTACGGTAGTGCGTAACCAGTACAAGCGGCAGGGTTATTTAAACGACACGGAATATAAGGCGCTTGCATATGAAGGCGTACAATATAAGACTTTTCCTAATGCGCTGACAGATGCAAGCTACATCTTAGTTACAGTGGGGTGATCATATGGCATTTATTAGAGGGTTTAGGGCACGCAATGGATTACTTACTAATGAGGTATGGGATTTTACAGCGCAGGACGTAACATCGTTTAGCTGGAGCAATCCACCGGGGAGTAATAATAGTGGTGTATGTACCATAGGATCCGGATATATTGGGGGATCGAATGGTGGAGATATGGGCGGCGTACTATTTGCCGTGCCAAGTATCAATTATTCCGGATGGGATCATGATTTTTTATTAGCGTCATTTGATATTGAAGGATACCAAGGTGCGGATTATAAGAGAGAGTTGCGACTTGTAACAGATGGACTATTTACATCTTTTGGACCTTCGACATATACCGGAAATGTGCGCGTAAAAGCGTATCTGCGCGCATATTCCAACCCAACAACCTACACGGATACGTTGATAACGGCAAGCTCCGGAACAGATGTACAATTTCACCGGGATGATTATGCTAATGTGCATGCTCGAACGGTGCAATGCTTATTTGCTAATGTTGTATATAATAACAGCCATAAAGTGCTTATAGGTATAGGACTTGCACAGGATCAGGGCAACGCAATCACTTGGTTGGAAGGTATGACATACTTTGACTATAACTACTTTTGGCAGTTATTAGGCGGCAATATTCCGGAAGAGGACTTTGATCAGGATCTGGGACCTGCAGGAGAGGAAGGCGGTTATGGACCTACACAGCCGGGTGGATCGTCCGGTGGATCCGGAGGACCGGGGCCTACATTTGACGGTACGTCAGACCCGTGGGTAGATTATGCGGTTAAACCGGGTATTGCCGCACTGGGACTGGTTAATCTCTATAAGTGTGACGTGGGAAGCCTTGTTAATCTGGGCGCGGAGCTTTTCCCGGATATCCACTGGCCCACATCCCTGCAGGACGTTGGCGAAGTGCTGGCGGCCGTATCTGATAGCATATGGAATAGTAAGCTAATTGATTATATCGTTTCGGCTCATATTATCCCGGTGGATGTTACAGGCGGCAATCTGACAGATATTAAAGTAGGTACGCGTACGCTGACAGGTATTTTGGCGCGGCCGATCAGTGACGATATCGTAGAGTTTGATTGCGGCACGGTACATATTGACGAGTACTACACCAATTTTGTGGACTACACAGGGACACGGTGCCGGGTATATATACCCTTCCATGGTTTTGTGGAAATAAAACCGGAATACTGGCAATCAGCGGACCTTAATCTTAAATATCGTTTCAATGTTATTGACGGTTCATTTATTGCGATGTTGTATAGCACCGTATCACGTCACCAAAAACCGTTTAAGTCGCTGATAGGTCAGTATACCGGATGTGCTTGTGTGCACGTTCCCATGACCGGATCCGAATATGCAAGCATGTTTTCGGGGATGATATCCGGAGCAGGTGGGCTTGTCACTGGCTTGGCTTCCGGGCATTATACGGCCGCAGCTACCAGCGCATTGGCGTTGGATTCCAGCGTAGGCGGCGGTGGTAATGTGCAGATGAGTAATGCGTATAATGCAAGTGCCGGATTCTATGGTCATCCGTGCCCTTATGTAATAATTGAACGGCAGGTAAGCCACTTCTCTGAAATATACAATCAGGAAAAGGGGTTCCCTGTAATTAAAAGTATGCTTATAGGTTCCTGTAGTGGCTTGACCATATGTGATGATCCGGTGCTCAATTTTGGCACTACGGACGAGCTGGCAAAAGAGATCATTGCGGCACTGAAAGAGGGTGTAATCATATGACAGTAAAGCTTAAGAACTATACCGGAAACAAATTCTACAATGGCATGGAGCTGCGGAAGATTGCGGCTCCATGGAATTGTATTTTGAGCGAACGCGCGTCCGGGAAATCATTATGGTGGCTTAAAGAAATGATTATAGACTATTTCACGGATGGAAAGATGTTTGCGTATGTCAGAAGGTATGACGAGGATATCAAACCGAAAAATGTTGATCGCTATTTTGAGGATGTGAACTTTACGGAATGGCTGCAGAAGGGATCCGAATATGAAGGTATCATGTGTTATCAGGACGCGTTATACCTTTTCATATCCGGGGACAATGGCAAGCCGATCCGAAAAGAGAAGATTGGCTATGTTTTCGCATTGAATATTGCGGAAAAACGATATAAGTCCCTGCATTATGATGGCGTGTATAACATTTTGTTTGAGGAGTTTATAACGTCCGGAACGGCTGCAGGAAAGTATCTGGAAAACGAGTTTAATGTCATGAACCACCTTATATCAAGTATCTGCAGACGTAACCAGTTTCGTGTTATTATGCTGGGTAATACTATAGGCCGTGACTGTCCATACCTTAAAGAGATGGGCATAGATTTATTTAAGACGAAACCAGGGCAGATCTACCAAAATGAGCTACTGCAGGAGAGTGGTAACAAGATTAAGTGCTGCTTCGATTATGTGGCACCGGCAGAAAAAACAAGTCTGTTTTTCGGCAAGGCTGAAAAGACCATTGTAAAGGGCGAATGGGACGTTGAGAGCGTACCGCATTTGTGGTTTAGGCTTCAGGATGCAGAGTTGATATACACGTGCTACTACGTCAGCGAAGAATTAAAGAACGCGTATAAGCTGCGTGTGATCTGGTATGATGATCAAAAATATTTGTATGTCTATCCTTATGACTACGCTGAAATGCCTTATGTCAGAGATGATATATTTACTGACACGCCCATGTTTAAACTTAAGAGGTTTATACATCCGGAAAAGAAACGGCACGCACGGCTGCGCGAGTTGTTTAAGTCCGGGCACATCTTATATTCTGATAATCTATGTGGCACGGAGTTTAGGCGTGCTATGAAAAGGTACAACCCATTTATCTGATATGTGATTATGGTCATGTGCGTGCTACGTTGGCACGTAACATGGTCATGTTGGCACGCGAGCGAGCGAAGCGAGCAAGGCGTGCTAGGCTGGCACGTGCTGGCACGAGTGGCGTGCTACGGCGTGCGAGTGGTTTACATAACTTATCCACATTTGAATGTGGATAACTTGGGGAAGTGGTTTACATAACTTGGGTATATGGTAATCTTT
>JAFYOJ010000177.1 GCA_017560225.1 Clostridia bacterium | reverse complement strand
CCAAAGCCAAGCTCTACGTAATCATCTGCAATTACAGGAATTTCTTTGTTTACAAGGGGCAGAATCAGCATCTTGCCAATGAGATCCTTGTATTTCTCATCTTCCGGATTTACCGCAACGGCGGTATCGCCCAAAAGGGTTTCCGGACGGGTAGTAGCAATGGTCAAAGATCCGCTGCCGTCTGCATAAGGATAGCGAATGTGCCAGAAGAAACCGTCGTCTTCTTTGTATTCAATTTCAATATCGGAAATAGAGGTGTTACAATGGGGGCACCAGTTGGTAATCCGCTCCCCTTTGTAAATCAAGCCTTTCTTGTAAAGTCTGGTAAATACTTCCAAAACTGCCGCAGAAAGACCTTCGTCCATAGTAAAACGTTCTCTGGACCAGTCACAAGAAGCGCCCAAGGAGCGAAGCTGCTGTACAATGCGTCCGCCATATTGCTCTTTCCAAGCCCAAGCCCGCTTTAAAAATTCCTCACGGCCGATTTCCTCTTTGGTAAGGCCTTCCTTTGCCAAAGCATCTACAATCTTAGCTTCCGTGGCAATACTGGCGTGGTCCGTACCCGGAAGCCACAAAGCTGCATAACCCTGCATCCGCTTAAAACGAATGAGGATGTCCTGTAACGTATTATCCAAGGCGTGTCCCATGTGGAGTTGCCCCGTAATATTCGGGGGCGGAATCACGATGGTAAAAGGCTTCTTAGCGGGATCCGCAACGCCTTTAAAATATCCTTTATCTTCCCAGTTCTTGTAAATTCTTGTTTCAACGCCGGCAGGTTCATAAACCTTGGCCATATTCTCGCCTTTCTTCATAATCCGGGCAAGCCTCCTTAAAATATCTATTTTGTCTTTTATATAATACAACTTTTTTGGGTCCAATGCAAGAAGCAGAAAGCAAAAATGACGGGATTCAACCCGTCATTTTACACATAATCCACTTACTCCTGCGGTTCGTTTACTTCCCCAACCGCTTTGCCGCCGCCAAAATACCGCTGATGGTCTTGGCGTCTTGGAAGTCCCCGCGAAGCACCATCTCCAAAGCCTCATCAAAAGGCATTCGCACAATATGCAAGAACTCTCCTTCGTCCCGGTGTGGATGATAAGCTTTCAAACCTTGTGCAAAATACACATGCAGTTGTTCAGCACAATACCCCGGCGTTGCGTACATAGAGAACAACAAGTCGCAATCTTCCGCCACCATGCCGGTTTCTTCCGTCAGTTCACGAAGGGCTGCTGCTTTCGGGTCTTCTCCCGGTTCCAATTTGCCCGCAGGAATTTCCAGCATCTCCAGCCCTGCCGCAATGCGGTACTGACGCACCATATAAATATAGCCTTCTTCATCCACCGCCACAATGGCTGCACCGCCATTATGCCGCACTACTTCTCGGATACTTTTCTTGCCATCCGGAAGTTCTACGTCCAAAACCTCAACGCGAAATACACGACCGCTGAATTTCTCTGTGGTATGTAAGACTTTCTCATAAAGTTCCCCTACGTACGCTACGTCCCGCACTTCCGGCTCCACCACCGCAGGCTCTGTCTTGAAACTTTGCGAAGCCGCCACCGCTAAACGGTCACAGCGGTTGTTATATTCGTTATCTGCATGGCCCTTTACCTTCACCCAGGTTACTTGATGTTTACGGCAAAGTGCCAACAAATCTTGCATCAAATCTACGTTCTTCAACGGTCCGTCTTTCCGCTTCCAACCATTCTTCTCCCAACCGTAAATCCAGCCTTTATTGAAGGAATCCACCACGTAGGTACTGTCGGAATATAATGTCACTTTACAAGGTTCTTTCAGCATGGAAAGCGCTTGAATGGGGCCCATCAATTCCATCCGATTATTGGTGGTTTCAGGCTCGCCCCCCGAAATTTCTTTCTCAAAATCCGCAAATTTCAGAATCGCACCATATCCACCGGGGCCGGGATTTCCGGAACATGCGCCGTCTGTATAAATTTCCACTTCTTTCATAGTGCCTCCCCCGGCTCTATCAGCCTCTTGTAATGCGGTCACATTTCTCCATAGCTTCTAACACACTGCTTCGAAGACCCATTTCTTCCAATGCCACCACTGCCTCAATGGTTGTGCCAGCAGGAGAACAAACGCGGTCTTTCATCACAGCAGGATGAACGTTGCCATCTCTTAAGTATTTGGCCGTCCCCAGCACTGCCTGTTCCGCCATTAAATACGCATCTTCTCGGCTGAATCCAAGGCGCACCGCACCGTCCGCCATCGCCTCAATAAACAAGCAAACGTAGGCAGGGCTACTGGACGTCACCGCAATCATCTTATCAATGTATTGTTCCGTAGGATAAACCCGAGTCTTGCCAAGGAGATCAAATAACCCTTGAATTTCTTTCTTCTGGGCATTGTAGGACGCATCTTCCATATTATGGAAATAGATGCCGGTAAAACCTTCTCCAACCATAGCGGGCAAGTTGGGCATGGTGCGTACCACGGGAACTTCGCCTAAGATTTCGGTAAAACGTGCCACTTTCACACCAGCCGCAATGGAAACAACAATGGTATCCGAAGACAAGCCAAGATCGTTAATTTCCTTCATCAAGGCATCAATATGAATGGGCTTTACGCAAATAAAGAGTAATTGTGCACCGGTAGCGCACGCCGCCACACTGGGAACAAACTGTACACGGTCAAACGCTTTATAAGCGTCTGCCTTTGCCGGATCCAAATCGTACACCAGTACCGGATACGCAGTCTTCTCCGCAATGGCTTTTAAGACCGTGCCCCCCATATTGCCTGCACCAATAATACCAATTGTCATAGCTAAACGCCTCCGTTATACGTTCTCAAGTGCCCGTTTAATATCGTCTAAAATATCGCCAATATACTCAATACCTACCGAGAAGCGAACCAAGTCCGGTGTAACACCGCAAGCTTCCAATTCCGCGTCTGTCATCTGACGATGGGTTGCGCTGGCAGGATGCAATACGCAAGTTCTGGCGTCTGCTACGTGGGTTACAATAGCTGCCAATTTAAGGCCTTCCATAAAACGAACAGCCCCTGCACGGCCACCGGCAATGCCGAAGGATACAACGCCGCAACTGCCATTTGGCATATATTTCTTGGCAAGTTCATAGTTTTTGTTTGACGGAAGTCCCGGGTAGTTAACCCAAGAAACTTTTCCTGCAGCAATTTGAGATTCCATAAACTCTGCAACCGCCTGAGCATTGGAGCAATGACGCTCCATCCGAAGAAACAATGTTTCTAAGCCCAAATTCAACAAGAAAGCATTCTGCGGGCTCTGCATCGCACCAATATCTCTCATCAAGTGAGTTCTCATCTTCACACCATACGCAGCTCTGCCAAACTTCTCCGTGTAAACCACACCGTGGTAAGACTCATCCGGTTCTGTGAGCATAGGATACTTGCCATTATTCCAATCGAAATTACCGCTATCCACCACAACACCGCCTAAAGCGCAAGCGTGACCGTCCATATATTTGGTGGCAGAATGCATCACGATATCCGCACCAAATTCAATTGGGCGACAGTTCACAGGCGTCGCAAAAGTATTATCCACAATAAGGGGAACGCCATGGGCATGGGCACAGCGCGCAAACAGTTCAATATCCAATACATCCAAAGAAGGATTGGAAATCGTCTCCCCAAATACACAGCGTGTATTTTCTTTAAATTCCTTATTCAAGTCTTCCTCGCTGATATAAGGAGATACGAATGTAAACTCAATGCCCAAATCCCGCAAAGTCTTATTAAACAAATTAAAGGTACCACCGTAAATTGCAGAAGAGCAAATAACGTGATCACCGGCTTTACAAATATTCAAAATAGAGAATGTGGAGGCCGCCTGGCCGGAGGAAGTCATCACAGCAAGTACGCCGCCTTCCAAATCCGCAATCTTCTTCTCCACTGCATCCACCGTAGGATTGGCAAGACGGGTATAGAAAAAGCCCTCCGCTTTCAAATCAAACAAATCGCCCATAGCGTCAGAAGACTCGTATTTATAAGTTGTGCTTTGTACAATGGGGACCACACGAGGCTCGCCATTGGCCGGTGTATAACCGCTTTGAATACATTTGGTGTTGATATGCATAAATGATCGCTCCTTATCTGTCTAATTAGTACAAGTGCCGGTATAAAACCGGCACCTTCGTTTTATTCTTTCTAAAATTTATTGTGCTTCGTCGCCGTCTTCTTGCTTTGCGTAGGCGTCCAAGATATTCTGTGCAAGCGTTTCGTCTTCCACAAAAACAAAATTGGGCTCATTCCCCTCAAAATAGGTTTCCATAATGACAACCTGTTCTTCATCCTCACCTTCGAAAAGTTCGGCGGGCACCATAATCGCATACAGCTTATCTTCATAGTCCACATAGCCGAGCAAATCAAAGAGATATTCGTTCCCTTCGTCATCGCAAAGGGTTACAGTATCCACGCTGCCCATAGGCTCTGCAAGATCTTCCTGCTCAAGTTCTTTCTCATTCTCTACCATAATCATACTCCTGACCTGCGACTATCTAAGTAATTCTGCAAAATCAACATAGCCGCAATTTCATCACTGACACCCTTCTGTCTTTGGTGTACATTCATTTCAATCATTGCACGGTCGGCCATTCGCGTCGTTAGCCGCTCATCCCAAAAAACAATTTCAACCGGATGTACGTCTGCACAAGCCGCACCAAGTTCCCGCGCAAACTTCTCGGTAACCTTTACCCGAGGTCCCTTGGAGCCATCCATATTAACCGGATAACCGATTACAACCGTAGAAACATCCTGCTTCTGTATATACTCCAAGATTTTGGTAACAACACTGCGCCGTCCGGCCTTGGCATCTACAATACCCAAAGAATTCGCCGTAATCAACAAAGGATCACTCAAGGCCACACCCACACGGCTGTCTCCATAATCAATGCCCAGTACACGCATTACTGTGCATCTCGATTCTTCCGAGTCATATCGGCAATGTAGCTGTTGAATAACTCTTCCACAATCTCATCCCGTTCAATCTTTGTAATCAAAGAACGGGCATTTTTGTGATTCGTTACATAAGTAGGATCCCCGGACATCACATAGCCAACCAACTGGCTCACCGGATTGTATCCCTTCTCACGAAGGGCATAATATACCTCATCTAAAATACGACGAATCTCAGCCTGTCTATCATTGGGAACTGAGAAGAAAATGGTATTTTGATGATTCTCTTGTGTCTTGCGATTGTCCACAACACTCACCCTTTCAGGCACCGAATGCAGCTAATTTCTCTACAAAGTCGGCACACTCATTACTATCTGCACAATGGATCTCCACCTTAATAGGATGGGACAAATCCAAGGAGAAAATACCCATAATAGATTTAGCGTCTACAACATAACGACCGGAAGAAAGATCCACATCATAGGACACCTTACTTACTTCCGAAACAAAGCTCTTAACATCATCAATAGATTTAAGAGAAATCATCACTGTTTTCATCGAAATTCAAACTCCTTTCAGTAAAAAACATCACATCATAATACTACCCAAAACTCCCCATTCTGTCAAGGGATTTACCGCATAAAAAACTCATTAAAAATAGAGTTTCCCGGGATTTCAAAGTCCTGTTTAGGTAAAAAGGGTTGCAAAGCAGTCCAGGGAATAAACTTTTCAAACGTTTCCCGTTCCTCCGGTGAAAGTTTCTCATAAAGCCGCTCAATGCCCATTTTCAAAAATGCAATTTCATATTCCAAAGAGGAATTAAAGAAAAAGTCTGCATATTTCTTCACCGGTTTAATATATTTCTCCTCCCCGTTTCGTACGCTGGGCCTCCCATACCTT
>JAFYOJ010000176.1 GCA_017560225.1 Clostridia bacterium | reverse complement strand
TCTTGCGAAAATCCATTTGCCGCATGTTATGATGTATTCAAAGAAGAGAAGACACCTGCAGAAACAACACCGACCCCGTCAGATTATACTTGGATTTGGGTTGTAATTTTACTCCTTGGAATTGTAGTTGGCGCAATCGCCTGGACATTAAGTGTATTCATATAATTTTGGTTTTTTCTGCCCCAAAAATGGGTGGAAACCACCCATTTTACCCCCGAAAAAATTCAAAAACTTATCATTGAATCCCAATACCCCTTGTGCTACAATGGGGAAAATATCTTTCGGGGGAGAGATGACACATGATATATCAGTTGATGCTTTGTCAGAAGCACCTTTTAGACAGTGAACTTCAAAAATTGCAAAAAGAACTCAATCAGTACCCGCCGGGGTATCTTTCCTACGCCGCAAACGGGTCCTACACCAAGTGGTTTCATCATATCAATAACACCAAGCAATACATTCCAACAACAAACCGAGAGCTGGCAATTCAACTCGCCCTAAAGAAGGATCACCAAGCCAGAATCGACGACCTCCAGCGAAAAATCAAAGGCATTGACGCCTACTTAAAGACCAACGACCCAACCTTAGACAAAGCCCCTGCCCAGGTAGTGACGCAAATCACCCTGCACTTTTCAACATAAAATTCACCCATTCATCCCCTTCTTAATCATCCGCCACCCCGGCATATACCGATCCATCATGGCCGCAAAATCTTTACCGTGATTGGGCACCGCCAGGTGTACCAGTTCATGAAGAATCACGTATTCCAAACAAGAGAGGGGCTTCTTCGCCAAGTGCAAACTCAGCCAGATTTTTCGGGTACGGGTATTACACGAGCCCCAACGGGTTTTCATATCCTTAATTTGCCACGATTGACACCGAAGGCCCGTGATGGCCTCCCATTTAGGCAAATAAATTTCAATTTGCTCTTTCAAAACAGTCCGATACCATTCCCGCAGAAATTTTTCCCGCTGTGCATCCGTACAAGGCGTCCGAAGGATTAGTACCGCCTCGTCATCCGATAGCACCAAACTGTTCTTTCTGCCATTTTCCACCCGCAAACAATAGGGCTTCCCCAGCACCGCAAAGGGTGCCTCTGGCTGCTGTTCAAATTTCTCCCGTTGTTTTTGAATCCAAGCAATCTTGCTGCTAATAAAAGTTTCAATCGCGGCATTGGACAAGTGTTTCGGCGCAGACACACGCACACGCCCATTCGGTGCTTGCACCGTAAGACGTAAATAGCGCACTGGCTTTCTCTGAATTTCTATGGGAATCCCCGAAATCTCAATTTCCATGGCAAACAACCCTGCACTTTTCCACCCCATAGTATTCGAGGCAAGCCACGCAGTCCCCGTCAATTTCCTCGCCGCACACCACGATGGGCACCGCCGGCGGGCAGCTCACCCCGTAGTCAGCCAGCACCCGGCCTAGGCAGGCCTCCACGGGCAGTTCTTCGCAAGGGGACATCATCGCTTCCCGCACGGACAGCACGGCTTTAGGGTGGGGTAAAATGGGCGGAGCCTGTAAAATGGCTTCTTTTTTCGGCAATTCCATAAGTGCCGCTTCCAAAGGCTGCAAGTCCATATCACAAGAGAGCATCAGCACCACAAAATCCGGATCTGCAAACTCACAAATCACGTTTTGAGTGCCCAACCAGCCGGCAAGTTTGTCACCTTGCCACCCGTAAGATTTGGCTTGCAGACACAGTTTGAGGGGTTCATCCCCAATCAAGGTAAATCCCCGGTCAATCAAGCGTTTTTTCATCCCTGCCACAGCCTCTACAAAAGCCTCAAGCCGCTCCCGGTACCCGGAAGCCAAGTACAAATTCGCTAAATCTAAAGACTGTAAGATCAAATACGACGGGCTGGTAGACGCAAACAACGCCATCCCCCGCTCTGCATGTTCCACAAACCAAGCAGGCGCCCCTGCCCCGATATGTAAGTACGCTCCACCGGTCAAAACCGGCAACGTCTTGTGGGCAGAATCGCAGCACAAATCCGCTCCCAGCGCCATAGGGTGCCGAGATTCGGGGAGAAAGTTCAAATACGCCCCGTGGGCATTATCCACCAGCAACAAAACACCGTAACGGTGGCACACAGACGCCAAGCCCGCTACATCCACTAAATTCCCCAAATAATCCGGGGTCGTAATATAAACCGCCACAGGCTTCACACCGGAGGCCAGGCGGCGCTCCAGACAATCTGCAGTAATCCGGCAGGACATCAAAGAATCGTCCCCCTCGGGATACAACCATTCAACATCAAAATCCACCAATGCAGCCGCCGTCACAAAAGCCTTGTGGGCATTCCGGCCGGCCAGGATTAAAGGGCGAGCACACCCCTGCATTTTACCATACAAAGTCGCTAAGTATAACATCCCCCGGATGCACAAAGACGAACCTTCGCAGGAATACACCGTGCGGGCGCTCCCGAACAAAGAAGCCGCATGCTCCTCGCTCTCCCGAATAATCCCCTTCGAATCATACAACACATCTGCCCCGGAAATCTCCGTAATATCCAAAGACTCGCACCCCAAAGGACCGCATCCCTTGTGTCCCGGCATGTGGTAGCGATGGGCATTAAGGGCAGCGTATTGGGTCACAAAATCTCGGATGGGCGTATTCATAAAGACTTCGAAGCCTCCAACATAATGGCACATTCCATACGTTTCTTAAACAATTCACAGCCATCCTTATACACGCCCGTAACAGAGCCCGTTGCGTGGTACGCATTGGCCGCGCAGCCGCCGGAGCAATACAACTTCGCCCAGCAGTCTTTACAATCCTCACGGGTATAGACGTTGCAAGCCGCAAACTCCTCTTGCACAGAGGGCGCCGTAACGCCATCCCAGATATTACCTAACTTGTATTTGTCATCCCCTACAAACTGGTGACAGGGGTACAAGTCGCCCCAGGGCGTCACTGCCATATACTCCGTACCGGAGCCACAGCCGGATACACGCTTGTAAATACAAGGGCCGCCTTTAAGGTCAATCATATAGTGGTAGAATGTAAAAGGCTTCCCCGCTTCACGGCGCGCCTTCATCAATTCTGCCAGCTTCTCATACTGCTCCATCACAATGGGCATATCTTCTTTCGTCAAAGCAGAAGCATCGCTGGGCGCACACACAACCGGCTCCATGCTCAGCTCCGTAAAGCCCAGAGACAGCATTTCTTCAATATCTTTCAGGAAATCAGGGTTGGCGTGGGTAAAAGTACCCCGCATGTAATAATTCTGGTGACCTCTTGCCTCTACCAATTTCTGGAACTTAGGCACAATGCGATCCCAACTGCCGTTGCCGGCATAATCTACGCGGTAACGGTCGTGAATGGACTTCCGTCCGTCCAAGCTCAGTACCACGTTGCTCATCTCACGGTTGGCGAAATCAATCACGTCATCATCGATCAAAAGGCCGTTGGTGGTCAAGGTAAAACGGAAATTCTTCCCCGCTTCTTTCTCCCGCACCCGGGCATACGCCACCAATTCTTTGATCATATCCCAATTCATCAAAGGCTCGCCGCCGAAGAAGTCCACTTCCAAATTGCGACGTCCGGGAGAATTCTCAATTAAGAAATCCAGCGCCCGCTTACCTACTTCCAAGCTCATCAAAGCACGCTCGCCTTGGTACTTTCCTTGGCTTGCGAAGCAGTAGGCACAATTTAAGTTACAAGTGTGAGCTACGTGGAGACACAAGGCCTTCACAACGCCGGCGCTCTTGCGCTTTAAGGTATCTGCCATACCGGAGAAGGTATCGGGGCTAAATAATTGTCCCGCTTCTTTCAGTTCTTCAATCTGTGCCAGGCAGTCTTGAAGTTCTTCCCGGGTTACGTCTTCCCGGTCCTGATATTTCGCCAAGGCATCCTGAATCAAGGTTTCCTTGTCTTTCGTCTCGTAACTTTCAATTAAATCGTAGGCTACCTCGTCCACCACGTGCACCGAGCCGGAACAAATGTCTAATACAATATTGAGGCCACCTAATTTATAGCAATGAATCATACTAGTTCTTCTCCTATTACAAAAAAATGCCGCCATGTTTCAGGCGGCACTTCCCCTGTGCATTCTCACGCAAGCAGATTACTTCTGCTTCTTGTTCTCGCACTGCTGATTTGCAATACCACAGCTGGTCTTGCAAGCAGACTGACAGGATGTCTGGCACTCACCGCATCCGCCGTTCTTTGCACTTGCGCAAAGATTCTTAGTTTCAAGAGTTTTAATACGCTTCATACTCTAACAGCCTCCGAAGAAATATTTTTAAGTATTATAGCATAACTTGTTAGACAAGTCAAAGCATCCAATATCATTTTACAGGGATTGGTAGAAATCTACCAGTTTTCTGGAACGGGCCACCAACTCGGAAAGGAACGGGTCGCGCTGGTCATCGGGAAGTTCCAAAGATTGATGGTGAGCCTCCAAGGTAAAATCGTTCTTGTAACCGATTTCCTTCACAATCTTCATGAATTCATACCAGTCAATGTTGCCGTCGAAAGGAATCATGTGATCGTCCCGCATATCCGCATTGTTATCTTGAATATGGAACATTTCCGGCACGTTCTCAAGGCCGATCAAAGCGTGGTGATCTTCCTTAAATGCGTTAGCATGACCAGTGTCATAGCACCAGCCAAAATAAGGCGAATTTACTTCCTTCACCAAAGCATCAATATTCTCCGCCTTAATGGAAGCACCCCAAAGCAAGTTTTCGGAAAGTGCCTTTACGTTGTATTTCTCATAAAGTTCCAGCGTCTTGCGAATGCCGTTGGCATTGGTTTCAAGAAACTCGTCTACGCTTTCGATAATGGTGCGATCTTCTCTCCAGAAGATGGGGTGTACAACGGTGTACTTAACGCCCATAATCTGACAGCACTGAAGGGTCTTCTCTACCAATTCGCTGTGATGGCCTGCATCATAAGGTGCATGGGAGTAAAATACATCCATGCCCAATTCATCCGCCGTCTCACGCACTTTCTTGGCCCAATCTAAGCCAATCAAGTTAAAACGGCTGGTGGGATGCTCATACTCGTAGCAAAAGTCCATATCAATGCCTTCAAAGCCCAAACGCTTCAGGCGGGGAAGTACGTCAAGCGCATCCATTTCCTTGGGGAAAACGCAAGTAGAAGTAGCAATTTTCATATTTAAAACCTCCTATCAGGTCGTTCAAAATCTATGGATTTACTATACTATTTCAGGCAATATTTGTCAATAAAAATCATCTTGCCAAAACCAACATTTTCCTATATAATAACCAAGTAATTTTATATTGTACGGTTGATGCCGGCAGGAGCGAACAGTGACTGCCTGCGGACGAATCTTTGGAGAAGCTCATTCAATTGAGGGCCGAAGGGGCAATGCGGATTTCCGCAAGAATCTCTCAGGCAAAAGGACAGAGGTGCATGTTAGAAGCAGATTTCTATGCGGGTTGCCTTTTCTCCAAAAGTGCAATCCGTTTTTTATTGTACAAAGGAGGTACTGCGTTGAACGGGATTATTGAAACAATCACACAAATCAACAACGAAATCAATACGTTTGTTTGGGTCAAAATCGGTTTGATTTTATTAATCGGCACCGGTATTTTAATGACGGTGCTCACAAGATTTCTCCAGGTCACCCACATCAAACATTGGTTTAAAGAAACCATCGGCTCCGTATTTAAGAAGGATAGCGCGGCCACCAAGAAGACGGACAAGAAATCCATTTCACAGTTCCAGGCCCTTTGCACCGCACTGGCTGCCACCATCGGCACCGGAAACATCGCCGGCGTTGCTGCTGCTATTGTACTGGGCGGTCCCGGCGCTGTATTTTGGATGTGGGTAGCGGCTTTCTTAGGTATGATGACCAACTATTCCGAGAACTTGCTGGGCATCTACTATCGCCGCAAGAACAAAGACGGCGAGTGGTCCGGCGGGCCTATGTATTATTTGAAGGACGGTTTAGGTAAAATGTGCGGTTACGAACGCATCGGCAGCATTTTAGCCGTACTGTTTTCCATCTTCGCCATTCTGGCTTCTTTCGGGATTGGCAACATGGGCCAGGTAAACAAGATTACACTGAACGTTGAATCCGCATTTTTGAAAGGCGTGAACATCGGTTCCCTTGCAGGCATTCCGGTCACCCATATCATCATCGGCGGCGTTTTGATGATTGTCGCCGCATTAATCATTATCGGCGGTCTTCAAAGAATCGCAGCCGTGGCAGAGCGCGTGGTTCCCTTTATGGCAGTGCTGTACGTCATCGGTGCATTGATCGTGTTTGGCATCAATATTGAGAATGTGGGCGCTATGTTCCTCTCCATTTTCCGTTTTGCATTCGGTGTAAAAGCGGTGGGCGGTGCCGTAGCCGGTATTGCGATTAAGGAAGTCATTACACAAGGTTGTAAGCGCGGTGTATTCTCCAATGAAGCCGGCCTTGGTTCTTCTGTAATTGTACACTCCTCTTCCAACGTAACAGAGCCTGTCACACAAGGCTTGTGGGGCATTTTCGAAGTGTTCTTTGATACTTTTATTGTGTGTACCATGACCGCAATTGTTGTGCTTTCTTCCGGATATATCAATTTGGAAACCGGTATGGCCAATCCCGGTGTAGACGATGCTACGTTGGTATCCCAAGTATTCGGCCAGCATTTCGGCATTGTGGGTGAAATGTTTATTGCCCTTGCTATGTTGCTGTTTGCTTTCACCACCGTGCTGGGATGGTCCCAATACGGTACCAAAGCCGTTGAATATTTGTTTGGAGCAAAAGGCGTGAAAGTCTACAAAGTGATTTTTGTATTGATGATTATGTCCGGTGCCGTCATGACTTCTTCTCTGGCTTGGGATATCTCTGATACCTTCAACGGTCTTATGATGGTACCCAACTTAATCGGCGTTGTGGCATTAAGTCCTTTGGTGGTAAAAATCACACGCAATTACGTAAACCGCAAGATCAAGGGCAAAGACGAAGCACCCATTCTTTCCTACGAGCAGGAATAAAATAAGGGCTGGGTAATTTGGTATAAAAATGTGGGTAAAATGTGTTTAAGATGATCACATTTTACCCACTCTTTTTTATTGTTTCTTTCGCATCGCCACTGCAACCACCACGGCCATAGCTGCAATCAGGACAGCGCTGGCGGCAACTACAATCCACACATAACCGGGAAGGCCTTGGCCGCCGTTATTGTTCACTGGCGGTACGTACGTCACTTCTTCCGTATCAAAGCCGAACATAAAGCGTCCGCCCGGCGCTACATCGCCGTACAAATAGTAATCCATAATGTCGCTGCTGTCTGTTTTTGTTTCCGGATCCAATGTGTTGTCCGCCCACTTAAAGTTGAAAGAAAGACGGCTTAAATCCGTAAGGCCAACGGCACTTCTGGGAACGGCAATTTGAAGTCTTTTACCCGATACCGAGAACTGAGCCGTGCCGACCTGTTCAAAATCCCATCCACCTTTAGAACGCTCAATCACCGCGTCATTACCGGAAGGCGACACACGATTCAGAATATACTCAAAACCTTCCCAGTTAGCACTAACGCCCGTGGAATCCGTGTCGATCAAAAGACGCATCCAGCCTGCATCCGAAGAGGCAGATAAATCATCCTTGGTCTCCACCATAAAGTAAATATACGTTTCATCATACGCCACTTTCGACGTCACAATGTCGTTGCGCATAGTATCGTACTTATAAATCTTCCCCGCATAACCCGGGTATTTTCTTTCCTGGGTGCTGCCGGTGTAGTGATCATAAGAAAGAGTTATGTCTGCCCATTGGTCGCCGGTGCTATGAATATCAATCGTCTTGTTTACGTTCTTCTCAGCAGAAGCTGTTTCCGGTTTGCCCGCACCTTTGTACCGACGGACATTCTCCACCAACTGATAATAGTAGTGATCTTTCAAGATGCCTTTGGAGGGTTCAATATCCCGGCTGTACTCGTCATTAAAATTATCCGGAAAACCATTCTCAGTCCCCTGCCAAGTTTCATGTCGCTGCGCGATCAGTTCATTCCAACCCGTTACAAGCAGGAAATCCGGATCACACTCAATCACATAGTCCCATTGTTGCTGGATATTCAAACCGTAAAGATACGCATCTTTCGTCTCCATATTCACCGTAATGGTTTGATTAGCGTACGTATATTGATAAGAATAATTTCCTTTTGCATAACCGCGACCCTGCGCTCTGTTCAATCGGTCATTCATAGCGATCAAACCCACCGAAAAATCCTTCCCCGTGTAATTTTGGTCATAGTTTTGGGCAACGCTAACGCACATTTGTTCGATGGTGCCATCTTTCCGTACACCAAGCTTCGCATTGGGATAACCGGTACACCAAGTCCACTCATTATCCGCATACTTTGTATCCGCTCCATAATAACCGCCGGCGGCAGGATTCCGGAACGTAAAGAGTTCGTAAATTGCTTTCTCCGTGGCATCATTTTTATTCAGAAGCCAATCGCGAGCAATGATCAAGGGCTTTCCTTCCCAATAAAACCACAAATCCCGGTACTTGCCATCTTTATAAATATTATTGTACAAGTCCTTGATTTGCGTAATCATGGCCGCATCATCCGTTTCATTGATATACGGATTCAAGAAGAACATAATTTGTGGCACGTTAACGCCCTCTGCCTTTGCTTTTTGGAACTCTTTGAAGAGCGCATCGTAACCTGTTTTGAATGTTTCAGCACCATTGGTCAAGTCCAACACAAGCACATCTACCCCTGCATCCGCAAAAAGTTCTGCTTGCTTGCGGAGAACGTACGGATCTGTGGTTCTGTAATAACCCCAAATAGGTTCGTTCCAGAAACAGGGTGCATTACCGGAATTTTCCCATGCGGGATGATCATAATCATTCCGTGCTTCCGGATACTGTGCCAGAATCTCCGTGATATTCATCGGTTTTACACCGGACCAATAATCATGCCAATTATGGAAGAACATACCTACGGTTTTATTTTCCCGCGTGCCACCTACTTCCCCGTAGCCGCTAAGGGTACGGCCTAAACCGTCCACCGCCACCCACGTATCCGGGCGAACTTGATGAGCGGGGGATTCAGTTGCCAGCGCACTCGTTCCGCCGGCGAACGACAAACACATCGCCAGTGCAAATAGTAAAGCTAAAAGTTTCTTACCCATATTTAAGCCCCACCTTTCTCCATTAAAATCAACTGCATACCACCCAGCAATCCGGAAGGTGCCAGCGGAATAAACCGGGTATAATACTCTTCCGGCATTTTCTGTGCCAGCGTATTGGAAACCACCACTTCGGCGTGATTCTCGCCTGCAATGACAGCATCTGTAATCTCAAACAAATACGGACTTGCAATGCGCATACCCAGCATTTTACCATTCACCGCAAGGGCAGCATTCTGCCCTACGTGACCTAAATCCAGGAACACCCGCTGATCCTTCCCGTCTACTTGGAAGGTAAACTCGTACTTCATCTTACCCGAGAAGTCCGGCTTGCCCTCCTTCCCCGTCACGTTGAAGAAGTGATCGTATACGCCTATTTCCTTAAAGTCCGTTAGATCATCCGACTCCGCCAAGGACAACCGGAACGTAGGCTCGAGGGCAGTCCCTTGGGGAAGGTCGTACGCAGCGGGAAGATCCCCGGTGTCTCCGAAAATGACAATGATGGATTGATTGGGTTTCAGGGAGAGGGTAAAATGTCCGTCTTCCGTCTTCCCTGCCGTATAGCTTTCGCCCATCAGATCAATCCGTGCATACGTGCCTTTAGAGGGTAATACCATCGTTGTATCCACACAGTGATTGGGATCTTCATTAAAGAACATATAAACATCTTGACCATCCCGCACACCATGATAGACGCGAAGATCAGGATAATCTCCGGAAACCTCCACGTCGGTCATACCTTGCGTGCGCATGGTAGGAATCAAATCCTCCGGATTCATCGTGGTACCTTGGAAGATTGCATTCTCCGGAAGACCGCCGAAGAACCAAACCGGCAAGCCGGCTTCATGGAAACGCTTTAGATTTTGCTGCAACGCTTCCGGCAAATGATCCGCATGGGGCACGATAAAGCAATCAAACTGTTCCTTATGAATCAGTAGCTTTCCGTTTTCCACCCGAGCATCCCCTAAGAAGTCCATGGGCACAATATCGTAGTCAATATGGGCATCATACAGTCTTGTTACAATGGGCTGCATCGGGCTTGCTTCCCGGTAGCGGCTGGACCACTCCCCTGCTGCGTTATACAGCACAGCGGCATTGGCCACATGACGCGTGTCACTGAGCAAATGCGCCGCCCGATTCAGATAGCGCATTAGGCAAGAAAAACCTTCAAAACTGGGATTATGGCCGTCGTCATAGAAATGGGGCGGGAATTCATAATCCGGATACCGTGCACTGAACGCATGGGGCACAAAATGATTGATGCCTCGCACCAACATACTGTCCGTGATATATTTCATCATAGTCGTATCTAAACTCTGTCCGTATGCACCGAACATTTCACACATCGCCCGACCTTGCATTTGGGGATACAAATGGGCCATGGAAGCACCCATCTTGGCAAGAACGTAATGGAAGAATTCTCCATCCGCTAATCCTTGGGCAGAAGCCGTATGGAAATAGCGTGCCATACCGGGCATCATCTGTTGCATCACAATATCAACACCGGAAATATCCTGTCCCATCATACTGCGGAAATAATGGCCGGCACTATGATGCAAATGGCAATGGGAACCCATATCCTCAATCACGTGGCCGGTGTACAATACACCGCGTTCTCGGCACCAATCCCCCAGTTGCTTGGTAAAGCAATCCCGATATAATGCCGTAACTGCATTCATATAAGCATACCGAATGGCCGCCTGTTGATCACCTTTCGCACAATCCTCAAACCAAAGAAGATTCAAATGCGGCACCGGATCAAAACCCAATTCCTCGGTCATCCGAGTGCGTACGTTCTCATTCCAAGGAAGTGCAAGGCCTTTCGTACCGATGCGTTTTTCGTAAAAACCGTAGTCAATACGAGGTTGTTCAAACATTTGGTTCACAAAAGCCGGCTCATCGGAGAAGAATCCCACAATGGTCTTTCCGAAACGATCTTTGTAGCGCTGATAATGGGGTTCATACACGCTTTCCAGCAGGACAGCCACGGACTCTTTGGAAATCATATCGATTTGATAATTCCAGCCGCCCACACGGGATTGATAATAGAAGAATACACGCCATACGCCTTCCGGCACGTCCCAATACAAATAGTCGCCCTGCACCTTGTCCGTTAAGTCAATGGCCTCATACTGACAGGTCTCGTTCTCATCCGGCAAACGTTTGTACGCATAGACGCCCAGCAAGGTTTCCTCTCCGCCTCGCATTTCTTTGGCAATGAAAGCAGTTTCCCGGGTAGGTCCGGCCACGTCAATATGGCGCTCAGTTGCATTCCACTGACGCAAGTGAGGATACTTCTTCTCAATCATCCCCGCCGCATGACCCGTGGGAAAACGATCGTCATCCAAGATCCAGACGCGCATATTCCGTTTCTCGGCTTCCTCTAAGATCAAATCCAGATCTCGCCACCAACCTGCTCCACAGAAATCCGGGTGCGTTTTGGATTCTACGCAGAATTCACGGCAGCCACTTTGATAAATCGCCTCAATTTGCGCCGGAATCTTCTCTGTATGGTCTCCTCTTTGCCAAAAGAAAGGGAAGACATAGCTTCCCTCTTTATAGCTCAAAACATCTTGCAAACGTGCATCCATGTCTCAATGCTCCTCTTGATTGATTTCCAATCCTTATTTCTTTTTCTTCGTAAGAATAATAACGGTTACAACTGCACAAGCCGCAACAACAACGATTGCAATCACAACAATGATCAACGCGCCGTTTCCGCCGTTCGTTTGCTCCGTAGGTGCCTGGGTAGGTGCCTGCGTGGTTGCAGGAGTCTGCGTCGCTGCCGGAGTTTCAGTAGGCGCTTCCGTAGGCGCTTCTGTCGCAGTTTCCTCTTTGTACAAGCCTTCATATACTTTCAAATTCTTAATATCCCAACCGCCGGAAGAACCACCTCTTAAACCGATACGACCAAATTCACCGGTGCAATTCGCAGTATCCGTCAAGGTAATAATTTCTTCGCCATTCAAGAATACGGTAGCATTCTCACCGGTAATCTGTACCGCAACGGTATTCCAAGCCTCTTCCTCATATAAATCGTAGAAATAGCTATCATCCGTATAATTGGACATGCCATTCTCATCCCGCAACCAGTGATTGACAGACATTGCTTCAGCCGTATTTGCAATGGTCAACTGATGGTGAATCTTTCCGTCTTCCGACACACCGAACAAGAAGTCCATTTCATCGGCAATTTGAGAATCGTAATCTTCTTGAATATGAATCAAGAAATCAAATGTTACGGTAAAAGTATCATACGGCATAGGCTCCCATGTATACATATATTCATAGCCCAAATGGTGTGGAATAGACAATACATATTCGCCATTAACGGTGCTGTAAACGTTTCCTGCGTTATCCGCATTGGTAAAATACCGACCGGTTGTTTCCTTATTCTTAAAGAGATCTTTCGGGAAAACGCCATCTGTACCACTTGCGACTTCATCGGTTACTGTAATTTCAATAGGTGCTTGGTCGATTACAAAGGTCGCGTCATCACAAACAAATCCAACTTTGTACGTGCCGGCAGCCAATCCCGTCAACGCAATGGTCGCCTCTCCGGAAATACCTGCATAATAGTTTGCATTGAACAAGGCACGGGTCTTCACAGTCTTACCGCTTTGGTTGGTTACCACCAAATTCAAGGAACGACTGCCAAGGTCATAAGAAAGACCGGAATAAGCCACAGTCAAATTACCATTCTTCTGAATCTGACGGTTGGCAATAGACAACGTCGGTTTCGTCACACTGTTCGCCGTTACCGTAAAGGAATAAGTAAGATCACTCTTTGCACCCGTGGAGAAGTTATTGGCATCCGCATAGTTGCCGCCCTCCGGAATGTACATGACCTTCATAACGTAATTGCCCGGTTCAAAGGCATTGCTGACCTGATATCCGTTTACCGGAATACCCAGTTGGGGAATGAAATAACCGGAAATAGCAAATACAGTAGCCGGATATACAAATACCATATTGGAAACACTTACAGAATTCTTATAAACACAAACCCAACGAGTAGGATCTGCATCGGAGAACTTGTAAGCAATCTCCATATATTCGCCATACGCATAGGTGGACTTGGTTAATTTGCTATACTCATCCGCACCGTTTACGGTACAAGGCAAGCAAAGTGCCACACACATTACAACTGTTAAGAATAATGAAATCACACGTTTCATACATCTTCCTCCTTTTGTTTTCTCTAACTTATTTTAAAACTTCTGTATTAAAAACAAATGCAAATCTTCCTCCTGGCACCACAGAGCCGTACCGGTAGAAATCCAAAATATCACCGCTGTCTACGCCGTCTTCCGGGGTCACCGTATTGTCGGCCCACTTAAAGCTAAACTTCACATCGTTCTCACCTGCAAGGCCAACGGCTCTTCTGGGGACTGCTATTTGAAGCATTTTACCCGATACCGAGAACTTGGCCGTTCCAACTTGTTCAAAGTTCCAGCCACCCACAGACTTCTCAATCACCGCTTCATCCCCATTGGGCGATACCCGGTTGATGATATATTCGAAGCCCTCCCAGTTAGGCGATACGCCTGTGGGATCTGTATCCAAGAGCAACCGCATCCAAGCGGGGTCCGAAGAAGGGGTTAAATCTTCTTTGGTTTCTGCCATGAAGTAAATATACTCTTGGTCATAAGCCACTTTAGCAGTTACAATTTCATTGCGCATGGTATTGTAGTCATATTCAATGCCTACGTAACCGGCGCATTTTCTTTCCCTGGTACAACCGGTGTAATAATCGTAGGAAAGATCTATGTCTGCCCACTGATCGCCGGATGCTGTAATATCCATGGTCTTCTGCACACTGCCACTTGTTTCAAGCTTGCTGACCCCCTTAAACTTACGAATGTTATTCACCAATTGATAATAGAAATGGTCTTTCAAAATACCTTTGGTAGGCTCAATATCCCGACTGAATGCATCGTCAAAGTTATCCGGGAATCCACCTTCCGTTCCTTGCCATTCCAAGCGACGCTGGGCAACAAATTCATTCCAACCGGTGACAAATACGAAATCCGGATCCTGTTCCAATACACGATCCCATTGCTGCTGGAAGTTAAGGCCATATACGAAAGCATCTTGGGTGTTGTTATCAATGGTAATGGTTTTTCCGCCGTAGGTATATTGATAGGCATAATCGCCTTTCGTACGGCCTCGGCCCAACGCTCTGTCTTGGTAATCATTCATACAAACCAAGGCGTTGACCATATCGTATACGGTATAGGTAATGTCGGTGAAATTCTTGTCTGCATTCTGTGCTACGCTGACACACATCTGCTCTACACTGCCATCTTTCCGCACACCGAACTTGGTTTGAGGATAAACGGAACACCAGCCCCATGTCTTCTCGGAAATATCCGTATCCGCTGCGTAGTAACCCATACCCACTTGGCGGAAGGTGAAGAATTCCTTCATGGCTTTCTCCGTAGGTTCTTCTTCATTCAAGATATCCCAACGAGCCATCATCATGGGTTTACCTTCCCAGTAGAACCACAGGTCTTGGTAACGGCCTGCTTTATAAATAGTTTCATAAAGGTCGGTTAATTGGATTACCATATTTCTTTCGTCCGTGGGATTCAAATAAGGGTTCAGGAAGAAAGAAATTTTGGGCACCTTGATACCGTCTTGCTTCGCCGCTTCAAAAGCTTGGAAGATAGCTTCGTACCCTGTAGGGAACGTTTCCGATCCATTGGTTAAGTCAATGAACACCATGTCAATTCCGGCGTTGGCAATCAATTCAACCTGTTTTCTAAGTACGTAGTCATCGGAAGTTTTGTAATACCCCCAAATGGGCTCATTCCAAAAATAAGGAGTCCATTCCGGTGTACCTTCCCAGCCGGGATGGTTGAAATCATTCCGCGCTTCTGGATATTGTTCCAGCACTTTAGAAACGTTTCTGGGGATGGTATAGGAAAAATAATCGTGCCAGTTCCAAAATAACAAGCCTACAAACTTATCTTTCCGCTTTTCACCTGCGACGCTATAGTCACTAATGGTTCTGCCCAAACCATCTACTGCCGTCCATGTATCCGGACGAATGTTACACTGCTTATTTTGCATAAAATGTTCCTTTCTTCAAAACAAGAAAACGCATCGAACTTACAAATATTTGTAGGTCCGATGCTTTCTATATAATCAATTACGGTTTCTTCTTGAGTGCAACTACCACAACAACACCCATGGCAACCACCAAGGCTGCACCTACACCGACAACCCACCATACGTAAGAGGGCATACCGGTTGCAACCGCATCATCTCCGGTTTCATCCGGAGCCTCAGTAGGCTCGGGCTCGTATGTAGTGCCCTCCGTGTCAAAGGAGAACATAAAACGTCCTCCGGGCGCTACATCACCATACAAATAAAAGTCCATAATGTCACCGCTATCGGTGGTGGCCTTCGGCACCAATGTATTATCGGCCCATTTAAAGTTAAAGGATAATTGATTCAAATCCGTCAATCCCAATGTACTTCTGGGCACTGCAATCTGTAAGCGTTTACCGGATACAGAGAATTTCGCCGTTCCAACTTGTTCAAAAGCCCAGCCACCGGTAGATTTCTCAATCACCACATCATTGCCCGTCGGCGATACACGATTCAGAATATACTCAAAACCTTCCCAGTTGGCCGTAACGCCCGTGGGATCGGTGTCGATGAGCAACCGCATCCAGGCAGCATCCGAAGAAGACGTGACATTCTCCGCAGTCTCTACCATAAAATAAATGTAGTCTTGATCGTACGCAATTTTAGAAGTCACAATGTCATTGCGCATGGTATCGTACTTAAAGTTGTGACCGTAATATCCACCATACTTGCGGGCCTTGGTACTACCGGTGTAGTGATCAAAGGAAAGTTTCACATCCGCCCACTGGTCTGCCTTGCTGTTAATATCAATGGTCTTGCCTACGTTCTTATCCGCGGATGCCGTTTCCGGTTTCCCTACGCCTTTGAACTTTCGAATGTTATCGACCATCTGATAATAGAAATTATCTTTCAAAACACCTTTAGACGGTTCAAGATCTCGGCTGAATTCGTCATTAAAGTTATCCGGGAATCCATTCTCCGCACCGTTCCATTCTTCATGACGTTGTGCAGTCAGCTCATTCCATCCCGTTACAAAGATCAAATCCGGATCCACCGATAACGCATAATCCCATTGTTGTTGGAAGTTGAGTCCATAGAGATACGCATCCTTGGTTGCTTGATTCACGGTAATCGTCTGGTTTGCATACATGTATTGATAGGCATAATTCCCCTTGGCATAGCCGCGGCCTTGGGCTTTGTTCTCCGGATCGTTCATAGAAACCAATGCCTTCTCCATATCATAGATAGTATGAGTGATGTTGGTAAAAGTCTTGTCAGCATTCTGCGCCGGACTGACACACATCATTTCTACGCTGCCATCCGCACGCACGCCGAACTTACCTTGCGGATAAACGGAACACCAGCCCCATTTCTTCTCAGAAATGGGCCACTGATCGGCATAGTAGTTCATATCCACATCACGGAAAGTAAAGAAGTTCCGGATCGCCTTCTGCGTAGCATCCGACGTCTTTAAGATGGACTGTCTGGCCATAATCATAGGTTTGCCTTCCCAGTAGAACCACAAGTCTTGATAGTTGCCATCTTTATAAAGGGCATCATAAATATCCGTAATCTGCTTAATTTGATTTGCTTCATCCGTAGGATTCAAATAAGGATTCAAGAAGAAGGAAATCTTCGGCACTTTCACGCCCTCCGCCTGTGCCTTTTGGAATTCCTTGAAAATTGCCAAATAAGAAGATTCGAAAGTTAAATCGCCATTGGTTAAATCCAAGAAAATAACGTCTACACCGGCATCGGCCAGCAGTTCCGCTTGCTTTCGGAGTACGTAGGGATCCGAAGTTCTGTAATAACCCCAAATGGGTTCATTCCAGAAATAAAGGGATCCCGCACCGGTGCCTTCCCAAGCAGGATGGTCAAAATCATTTTTGGCCTCCGGGTTCGCCTTCATAATTTCCGTAATATTTCTGGCAGGATTATTGGACCAGTAGTCGTGCCAGTTATGAAAGAACAGTGCCACGGTCTTATTCGTACGCATGTCACCCACTTCACTATAAGTACCCACTGTACGGCCCAAGCCGTCCACCGCGACCCAGGTATCGGGACGAATACCGCTGCCGGTTTGGCTATCTGCCGAAGCAAATGTAGTGCCCATCATCAGGGACATACAGAGACTAAGTACAAATACCAATGCTAAAATTCTTTTGCAATTCATTGTTAACTCCTTTTCTCCACTTGCAAAATTTTATTGCACAAAATATAGGTGTATTATACACGAAAGATAGTAAAAAGTCTATACAATCCGTTCACATTTTACCCGTTCAATGCCACCAGTTCCGTAGCAAACATACGCCCGATTTCCAGCAAATTCTCCCCGGACCAATGTAAGTGGTCAAAAGGTCCACCGGAAGCCGTTTGCACCGGTGCGCAGTCCGATTCCCTTCTACATCTGGGCGCCAGGTTCCCACAGGCCACAAAGCTGCACAAAGTAGGTTCTTCCTCGGAAATAGCCTTGATTGCATTATTCACATAATTCTTCTTACCATAGTTTTGGTACGCAATCTCCCCCATGACAAAAGGCATTGCCGGCACGTTCAAATCGATGCGAACTTTGTCCCGAAGGGCTATCAAACGGGCTTTATAATCGGACACCAGATAATCCGTCTCCCCTTGCATCCAAGCCATCCCTTTAATCACAGGGTTGAATCCCGCATCTTTCAATGCCTGCAGGCCGGCAGTAACCACCTCAATGAACTTGTCATAGTGGGCACCGGTGCCCGCATCGTCGTAGACGTTCCAATCCATACCATCGCTGAGGGATTTAATACTGGAACCACTGTAGCCGTACTTAATAATAGCGCGTTCTACACCATCTTTCTCATATTCTTCCGTCAGAATCTTCGCCATGCCCAATTCCAACCCAAATGAGAATTCAAACGTGCCTTGACCGGCCGTTACCTTCAAAAGTTGGTCACGGCAATGGATGTTGGCGTGTTCCCCGCCACCATAGTAATACACGTGTTCATAGATAGTCGCCCGTTCCGCTTCTGAAAGATCGCCCACGTAACCGCACCCGGAGGCATTGGACTGCCCGCCAATCAAATAAACGTAAATATCCTTCCGGGTACTTTCAGGTTTCGTTTCCGACGCCCCACAAGCACAAAGTGTCAACAAAGACATGCCCATCACCACAATCTGTACAATTTTCCTCTTCATAAAGTTGCTCCCTTACCATTATCCCAACAAGATATCCGAAACCAGCATGACACAGAAGCCAATCAAGAGCGCGTACGTAGCCCCCCGCTGACTGCCGTGGGCGTGGGTTTCCGGAATCATTTCGTCGCTCACCACGTAGAGCATAGTACCGCCGGCGAAGGCCAGCGCGAAAGGTAAAATGGCTTGGGATACCGTCACCGCAAAGTACCCAATGAGTGTGCCCACCACTTCCACAAGGCCTGTAATCATAGCACAAATAAATACTTTCTTGGGTTTAATCCCGGCCGCCAACATAGGCCCGATAATGACCATACCCTCGGGAATGTTCTGGAGGGCAATACCGCCCGCAATCAAAAGGGCGTCCGTTGTGTTGCCGGAGCCAAAACCCACACCGGCTGCAATGCCTTCCGGCAAATTATGAATGGCAATAGCCAGCACAAACAACAGCACTTTATTCAAATTGGCATTGTCTTCGTGCCGTTCATCCTCGGCCCCCATAAGTTTATGTAAGTGAGGCACCAGTTTATCAATTAAATTCAGGGCAAGGGCACC
>JAFYOJ010000175.1 GCA_017560225.1 Clostridia bacterium | reverse complement strand
GCTTCTATGGCCTTTAAATAGGTCATAGAACCACATCCGCTGGTATAATGGGTATGCAACTCAATGGGAACCCGGACAGTCTTTTTCAGCGCTTTGACAAGGGCATACGCATCTTTGGGCAGCAGTAAACCCGCCATATCTTTAATACAAATAGACTGGGCGCCCATATCTTCTAAGCGCTTTGCGTCTTTTGTAAAGACTTCTAAACTATGATAGGGACTGGTGGTATAACAAATACATCCCTGGGGATGACCGCCCTCTTTCAGGCAGGCAGATAAAGCCCGCTCAATATTACGAGGATCATTCAGGGCATCAAAGATACGAATAATGTCCATTCCGTTTGCAACGGCTTTCTGTACAAAATAGTCCACGACATCATCGGCATAATGCTTGTATCCAAGAATATTTTGACCGCGAAGGAGCATTTGTAAAGGCGTCTTCTTCGCTTTCTCTTTAATCTTTCTTAACCGTTCCCACGGATCTTCGTTTAAGAAACGTAAACAGGCGTCAAACGTAGCACCGCCCCAACATTCTAAGGCGTTATATCCGATTGCATCCAGCTTCTCTACAATTGGCAGAATTTCTTCCGTGGTAAGACGTGTTGCAATCAATGATTGGTGGGCATCTCTTAATGCAGTTTCCGTAATACGTACTTTTGCCATAAATTATTCACTCCCTGCCTGGAATCAATTAAATGTAACAAGTACATCACCGGTAGAAACCGATGCGCCTTGTGAAACACATACCGATGCAATTGTACCGTCGCAAGGGGCCGCAATATCATTCTCCATCTTCATCGCTTCTAATACAAGCAATGAATCCCCTTTCTTCACGGTACTTCCTGCTGTCACATTGACTTTCATAATGGTACCGGGCATAGGTGCTGCAACTTTCTCTCCGTTTCCGGATACAGTAGGTGCCTGCTTTGCAACAGGTGCTTGTGCAGGGGCAACCGGAGCGCTGTTTACCGGGTTTGCAGCAGTCACTTCTCCTCCTATTTGTTCTACATCAACTTCATAAGTCGTTCCGTTTACAGTTACACGATATTTCTTCATAATGGATCTCCTCCGTTAAATCATTTGATAAAAGCTAATAATCCGCGCTCTTGTTTGCACCGCCGGGATAATATCATCTACAAAACCTTGCTGTGCCGCAACAATGGGGCTGCATGCATGCTTTCTGTAGGCCTCAATCAGCTCAGTGCGTTTAGCAGCAGGCGAATCTGCCGTTTCAATTGCTTCTTTCTCTGTTAACAATACATTGATTTCCGGCGTAATTACATTAATTCCGGCCGTTTCCCAAGCATAAACATAGTCAGCACCTACCTGTTTACTGTTCATCAACAGCAAAGCACTTCCGTAGGCACGTCCTACAATCACATTTAATTTCGGCACACTGCTACCGGTAAAAGCTTGTGCCAGCATAGAAGATGCTTGGATTAAATCGCCTTGGGGAACCTTGTCGTTATTAAAATAGCCGGGACAATCGGTCAAAGTTAAAAGCGGAATCCCGAAACGATCACAAAAATCAATCATAGCGGTTGCTTTTCTGCAGGCTTGAATAGTCAATGCACCTTCCTTTACAGCGGGTTGGTTGGCAAGGACGCCCACAACTTTACCGCCAAAACGGGCAAATCCCACAATCAGTTCAGCGGCATAATCTTTCCATAATTCGATCCAATCGCCGCTATCTGCAATTTCGGTAAGAATCTGTTGAACATTATAATCCGTAGAGCCTTGCAATTGATCACACACTACCGAAGGTCGGTTCATATTATCCTGTGCGCCATCGTAATCTTCTGTACCGGATTGTACATTGTCCGGCAGAAAATCAAGCAAATGTAAAATGGTGGCAGACAGATCCTCTTGTTTGCACACAAAAGTTGCAAATCCGTCTTCCCCGCATTTGCTTGCGCCATTTTCCGGAACAGGGCCATCCTTTGTAAGCACGGATGCATAACTATTTTCTTTTGTCATGAGAACAAAGTCAAATAAACCGGCAATTGTGGCGCAAACACCAAAACAGTTGCCTTCAATGACACAGATCGTAGGAATCTCATCATTTGCCTTATTTAACGCGCTTAATATATCTCCGTATCCGGAAAGAATATTTAAACCTTCCTCAAGACGTGCACCGGAAGCTTTGATAAACATAACAAATGGCGCGCCGTGTTTATGGGCCATCTCAATGGATCGCGCAATTTTAGAAGCAGATACCTTTCCGAAAGCACCGCCAAGATAATCTAAGTCTTGTACCGCAGCAAAAACAAGTCTGCCGGAAACGGCACCATAGCCGGTCATAAAACCATCTCCCGGACAAGCACCTTCACCGGGCATTGCATACGCTAATGTCTGTACAAAAGTATCTGTATCGAAGATCGATTTCCAACTGTTTATCTCCATCGTCTCACCTCGTATAGAAATTAAATTTTTAAAATCAAAATCACTTTAATAGTACAGATTTTACGCGAAAAAGTCAAGGAATTTATCGGTTATTTTACACAAATTCCCGAAAAATTTCATTGGCATAATCTAATCCTTTTATAGACAATCCCCTATTGTTTAGAATAAGACCTTTTGACGATAAACGGTCCATCTCATTTCTGAAATCTTCTTCCATAGAGGATTGGAACAAAGATT
>JAFYOJ010000174.1 GCA_017560225.1 Clostridia bacterium | reverse complement strand
CCTTCTCTCACTGGATGACCCATAAATTAGTGTCCATCGCACTGGATCGTAAAATGCCGCGCAGCTCTCCTTCTTCTCGCAGATTGTTCTCCGGCTGTAATTGCTGTGAGGAACTGTTGGCGATTTGTGAGAATGCCAGTGCGTGTTTACAGGAAAGCGACTGTGAAACCGTTACGCTGGTTTGTAAAGATGGGGAACGGATGGTGGGACATCTGCGATGCTGTAAGAAACCCAAACGCATTATTATTGCCATGCACGGCTGGCGCTCCTCTTGGAATCGGGATTTTGGGTTGATTGATGCTTTTTGGCACAACGCCGACTGCTGTATTTTATACGCTGAGCAGCGGGGCCAAAACAACAGTGGTGGGAAATACATCGGTTTTGGTCTTACGGAACGGTACGATTGTGTGGAATGGATTCATTGGGTGCGGCGGCGCTTTGGTACAAAGATACCTATTTATCTTGCGGGTGTTTCTATGGGTGCGTCTACGGTGTTGATGGCAGGGGGACTTGCTTTACCGGCGCAAGTTCGAGGCATTATTGCCGATTGTGGTTTTACTTCTCCCTATCACATTTGGGAACACGTGGTAAAAAAGAATCTCCATTTATCCTATAAAATACGGGCGCGTATGGCGGATCGTTTATGCCGCCGGCGGATTCGAATTGGTCCCAATGATTATTCTACGGTGGAGGCTATGAAGTCTGTGCAGGTTCCGGTTTTATTTATTCACGGAGCAGAGGATCATTTTGTACCTGTTGGGATGACGTATGAAAATTACAATGCGTGTGTTGCGCCCAAATATTTACTCATTGTAGAAGGAGCTGATCACGGTATGAGTTATTTGGTAGACCCAAAAGCGTATGAGAAAGCCATTGTCTCTTTCTGGCAGACGTACGACGGGTGAAAAGGCGCCTATCCTTCTTGCATTTTTCCTCCGAAAGTTGTATGCTAATAACGATGAAAGAACTGAATTTGGAGTGATTTCTATGATGCGTTTGAGTAAACAAATCGCGTGGTTAATGGTAGTCGTATCTTTTGTTGTCTCCTTGGCCGGATGTTCCATTCCGGTTTTCAATACTGAATCTGAAGAAACGCTCTTGGTAACGGCTGCTCCCACGGAAGAAGCGACGCCGGAAATGGGCGTGGGAGATCTGTCTACGCCTGTGGTTACACCTACTGCGGTTTCTCCTATACCCACGGTGGAGCCTACTGCTATTTCTATTGCAACATCGAAGCCTACAGAAACGCCGGCTCCCACGGTACAACCCACCGCCACCGCACGGCCGGTGGTTACACTCAAGCCCATTGTGGTGCCCACTTCTGTTCTGACGCCCACGAAGACACCGACTCAGGCGCCGACGCTGACACCGACGCCGACACCGACGCAAAACCCGGGAACGGATAAGCCTGTTTCCCAAGCAGAGGTTTATTGCAGAAGTGTGTTGAATCAAAGGCAACAGGCGGTCTATGATACCGTTGTGACGGCACTTTCAAATCCAAATAATATTCAAACAGTGACCAGCAAGGGAGAAACGAAACACCAAATTAAGGTAATTGTGAATTACAATGCCACCACCTCACTGGCGGAAGAATTGGAAGTGATTCTGTCTGCGATTGTTATGGATCATCCTGAATTCTATTACTTATCGAAACAGTATGCCTATTCCTATTCCGGCATGCGCTTGACAGAGCTTTATTGGTATACGTTGGACCGCAATACGGCACTTTCCCTTCAATCACAGGTGGAAAGTGGCATCCGGGCGTATCAGCAACAAGTGAGTCCTTATCAGGATCAATATGAAATTGCGAAGCAGTATTACGAGTTGTTGGCTACGAATATCTATTATAATCATGGGGATCCGGACCACGCTTATAGCATTGCAGGCGCTTTTGTTAGCGGCCGGTGTGTTTGTGAAGGCTTCTCGGAGGCATATCAATTGCTTTTGAATGCTTACGGTATACGGGCATTTACAGTCGCCGGCAATGCGGGTGGACCCCATCAATGGATTGCAGTTGAAATCAATGGACAATGGTATTATACAGATCCTACTTGGGCGGATATGAAGACGTACGGCGATGCTTCAACTTATCCCAAAACAGACTGTTTGCGTGTGAATTATACTTATCTCAATTTAACAGAAGAACAAATGAATGGAAATCGTACTTTGGATGATATCTCTGCCTACTTTACAGCCGGATTGAGTTTCACTGCAACGCAGGATAATTATTTTGTGCGAGAGGGTGGCGCATTCCAAAACTTCCAACAAAACGAGGTGGAGGCTTATTTGAAACAAGCAATCGTAGACGCACTTGCCAATAAGCGGGAAACGGTAGCTATTCGCATGGGCAACCAACAAGCCTATGAAGCGTTGCTTGCGTATATTCATCAAAACCTTTACCGGGTATACTACTACGAAGTGGGCGGTCCCACGGCGAACTTAACTTATATACCCAATGAAACCATGTATACCGTGCATATTTCCATTCAATAAAGGAGGCAACAGAAATGGCTGTTCGACTGAATGAAGATAAAGAAGTTGTAAAGAGAATTCAAGAAGGACTCAAGATGAAAGACGGGTACTGTCCGTGCAGACTTCCTAAGCTTCCTGAGTATAAATGTATGTGCAAAGAATTTAAGGAGCAAATTGCGGACCCTACGTTTGAAGGGTATTGCCATTGTATGTTATACTATAAATCGAAAGATTGATTTATAGAAGGATGTTGTTTGTTGTACACCAATTATCATACCCATTCCTATCATTGTAATCACGCAAGAGGGACGCCGGAGGACTATGTTCGTTCGGCTGTTGAAAGGGGTATGCAAATTTTGGGCTTTTCCGATCACGTGCCCTATCCTTTTTCTAATGGGCACCGTTCCGGATTTCGAATGGAGCCTCAAGAACATCGCGTTTATGTGCGGGAAATTCAGGAATTGCAAGCAAAATATCAAGACCGAATTCAAATTTATATCGGCTATGAAGCCGAATATTATCCCGATGAATTCGCTGCGATGATTACCAATATTAACCAATATCCCTGGGATTATTTGGTGCTGGGGCAACATTTTACCCATAACGAATACGACGGTATCTATGCCGGCGGCAAGAAAGCGGTCGAGGAAGAACATTTAGTTCAATATGTAGACCAGGTGATTGCCGGGATGGAAACCGGCTATTTTTCCTGTGTGGCCCATCCGGATTTAATTCGGTATCGCAAGGACGAGCACGTGTATCAACGGGAAATGCGCCGTCTGTGTGGGAAAGCTATCCAACTCCAAATTCCCCTGGAACTGAATTTTTTGGGATTGAGCAGCGGTCGAGAATACCCCTACGAGCCTTTCTGGGCTATGGCAGGCGAAATGGGTGCTTCGGTGATTTTTGGCTGCGATGCCCATACGCCGGAAGCCTTAAACGATGAAGAAACCTACCGAAAGGCACAAGCTATACAACAAAAATACGGCTTGCGTGTCCAAGAAACACTGACACTGCGCAGCCCGAAGAAAGGAACGCCCCAATGAGAAATGATTTTGAACGAATCCATGCCGGGGTTTTGTTCTTGTATTTTACAGGGATTCTAATTCTGTGCGGCTTTTGCTATCACCCCTTGGTGCAAATTTTGGCTCTGGTAGGGGGACTTGGGTACTGTGGGTGTATTTTGGTTCCCAAGGATTTGGGTAAAATGCTTCTTTTCTACACCTTGCCCGCTGTTTTTGTTGCGCTCACCAATCCTTTCTTCTCAAAAGAAGGAAATACGGTGCTGTTTTATCTCAATCAAAGCCCTTTTACAAAAGAAGCGTTCTTGTACGGAGTGTCTATGGGGCTGTCTCTATTGTGTATTTTAGTTTGGTTTCGGGTGTTTAATACGGTGATGACCACCGACCGACTGCTATATTTATTCGGCGGCTTCTTCCCAAAAACCAGTATGTTGCTTACGGTGACTTTGCGCACGGTCCCTCGATTGCGCCGGAGGGTCCGGGAAACGCGGGAAATCCAGCAAGCTATGGGAATTTACAAAGGCGATCAAGGTTACGTGTCTCGGTTGAAGGCAGAAATGGCGGTCCTGCAAGGCGTGTTTGCCTCGGCTATGGAAGATGCCATTGAAACGGGAGACAGTATGCGGGGACGGGGGTATGGAAATCCCGGTAGGACTCGCCTCAGAAAGAACCGGTTTGATTTTGTCCAAGGTTGTATCTTGGTGGGCTTACTGTTTGTGTGGGGCGTGGTGTTTGCGGCGTTGGCGGCAGGGGGGATTGCTATGCAATTCTACCCCGAAATCCAATGTACGTGGACGGGGGTGCCTACAATTTGTTTTATAATTAGTTTTGGTTTTCTTTGTTTCTTGCCCATCGGGGCAGAACTTTACGAAAGGATACGGTGGAAATGGTACAGATCCAAAATTTGACTTTTACATATAATGGGTGTGAACAGCCTGCTTTGTCCCAAATCTCCTTGGAAATTCCTCGGGGCAGTTTCTGCGTGTTGGCAGGACCGTCCGGATGCGGTAAGACGACGCTTCTTCGTCTTTTGAAAAAAGAATTGGCACCCTATGGTACGCAAACCGGCCATATACAGATCGCGGAAGCGGGTTTTGTGGGTTTTGTGATGCAAAATCCGGATAATCAAATTGTGACAGATAAAGTGTGGCATGAATTGACCTTCGGTGGTGAGAACCTGGGGCTTTCTCCGGAACTGATAGAAAGACGGGTGGGGGAGGTTGCCGCTTATTTTGGTTTAACAGAGCTGCTTTCAAGCAATACGGACGTATTATCCGGTGGACAGAAGCAAATTTTGAATTTGGCAGCCGGCATGGTGTGCAATCCGTCTTTGCTGCTTTTGGACGAGCCTACCGCTATGTTAGACCCTATTGCGGCGGCGAATTTCCGATCGCTCCTCCGTAAGATGAACGAGGAATTGGGCGTTACTATTCTGCTGGTGGAGCATCGTTTAGAGGATGTACTGGCCATGGCGGACCGTGTTTTCGTTATGGATGCGGGTAAAATGGTAGCAGATTTCAATCCCGGCGATTTCGGTAAAATAGCTTCACAAAATGACATTGTGGCTTCTGTGATGCCGGAAATTTTTCACCTGTACACCCAATTGGGGATCCAAGAGGATTTGCCCCTTACCGTACGGGAAGGACGTGCCATTCTGCGTGATAAATATCCTCAAACCATAGGCTCTGTGCCGGTAGAAGCTTTTGAACCTGGGAATCAGCCCGTTGTGCAAGCAGAAAATATCTATTTTCGATACACGCGTACATCCCCTGATATCGTACAAAATTTATCACTGGAGGCGTATCCCGGCGAATGTTTCTGTGTTGTGGGCGGGAACGGTGTCGGCAAGTCGACTTTGCTGAAAGTACTTTCCGGTGTAGCAAAACCTTATCGCGGCAGCGTCAAAGTAGAGGAACCCGTAGCGCTGCTTCCGCAAAATCCGAAATTGGTCTTTCTGGCAGACACGGTTCGAGGAGATTATGAAAGCTATTTAAAAGCGCTGGGTAATTCAAATCCGAATTTTATGGATACGGTTGCGGATGCCTTGGGAATTGCCCATTTGCTGGACCGTCATCCCTATGATTTAAGCGGTGGCGAGCAACAAAAAGCGGCTATTGGCAAGCTTTTGTTGGCAAATCCCAAAGTACTCCTGATGGATGAACCTACCAAGGGATTGGATTTGCCGGCAAGACGGGTGTTGGGCAAGATTGTAGAAGACTTGAAACAAAAAGGTGTTTGCGTGATCCTTGTGACGCATGATTTGGATTTCTGCAGTCATTATGCAGATTGGTGTGGTTTCCTCTCTGAAGGCAAGGTCCTGGCGCAAAGTGAACCCCACGCATTCTTCTCCGAAAATTGTTTCTATACCACGGTAGCACACCGTGTTGGCAGGGATCTTTGCGCCAATGGTATTACACCGGAAGAAATTACAGCCTTTCTCCAGAAAGAGAGGGTACCGGGATGAAGAAAACGCAATTATCCCGAAGAATTGCCGTATTAGCTGTACTCGTTGGTCTTTCGACCTTAGGCCGATTCTTATTTGCGTGGCTTCCCGGCTTCAAACCGTTGGGGGCAGTGGCAATTTTGGCAGGAATGTATATGGGCCCGGCCTCCGGGTTCTTGGTGGGGACTTTGTCTATTGTGGTTTCTAATTTTTATTTTGGGCACGGTCCGTGGACGCTTTTCCAAATTGCGGCGTTGGGCTTGATTGGCTTTCTGGCAGGGGTGCTGGGGCCTATTTTACGCCGAAACCGATTCTTTCTTGCGGTATATGGCGTCTTAAGTGCGTTTCTGTTCTCCGGTGTTATGGATTTATGGACTGCTTTTTGGATGGATGGCGGGTTTGTGCTTCGGCGCTATTTGGTACTTTTGGGTGCGGCGATGCCCTTCACGGTGATCTATGCCTGCTCCAACGTGGTCTTTTTGTGGGTTTTGATGAAACCGGTGGGGAAAGTACTGGAGCGGCTTCAGGTAAAATACGGCGTGTAGAAATCTTTTTCAAAAATACCTGTTGACAACATTCCCTGTGTGTGCTATTATGTTATCACTTTAGCAGAGTAAATTGCTAAAGGATTTATTTTTGAAAGGAAGTTTTGAATATGAAACGTACAGGTTCTTTGATTCTTGCAATTGTAATGGTATTGGCCATTGCTGCATCTATGGTAGGTTGTGTGCCGGAGCAAAAGTTAAACTTCGGTAAGGAATTGGTAGGCGTTACTTCTCAGTTAGATGCTTTGAACGGTCTTAAGAAGGGCGATGCGGATATCGCAGTCATCGACTCCGTTATGGCAGGTTACTATATGAACCAAACAGAAGAGTTTAAGGATTACCAAGTTTTGGAGAACGTTGTATTTGCTGAAGAGCAATACGGTATCGCTGCCAAGAAAGGTAACGAAGCTTTGATGTCTAAGATTAACGAAGCAATGATCGCTTTGGTAGACACCGATTACAAGACTGTAGCCGATAAATACGGTTTGACTACCGAACTTTTGGTAAAGGCGGATACACAAAATCCTTACGCAAGCGCTACGGACAATTCTTGGAACGACGTAGTAGCTGACAAGGAACTCATTATCGGTTACACATTGTTCGCTCCTATCGCTTACAAAGATGGTGACGGTGCAGATGCCAAGTTGGTTGGTTTTGATATTGAACTCGCTGAAGCAGTAGTAAAGTATCTCAATACTACCTATGCGTCTGAAGTTAAAGTTACTTTTATGGTAATTGATTGGGACTCCAAGGAAGCTTTATTGGAGAATGGTACTATCGACCTTGTATGGAACGGTATGACCATTACAGACGAGCGCGAAGCTGCTATGACCATTTCTGTTCCTTACCTTGCAAACAAGCAGGTTGCCATTATTGCAAAGGCTGACGCAGAAAAATATAACGCTGCAAACTATGATGCATTTGTAGAAAAGGCAACAGATGCAATCGTTACCGTAGAGAAGGGTTCCGCCGGTGAAGGAATCGTTGTCGCAGCAGAAAAATAAGAAGGAAAGTATTTAGATATTTATGGATTTTTGGGGCGTAATTTTTGATCTTTGCCAGGGCTTCAGTGTTACACTGAAGCTCTTTGCGCTGACTTTGGTATTTGCAATCCCGCTGGGATTTATATTGGCGTTTCTTTCTATGGTTAAATTTAAACCCATTAGTTTCTTAACGAAGGTTTTTATTTGGATCATTCGGGGAACGCCCCTTTTGCTGCAGTGTTTATTGGTTACATTTATTCCTTCCATGGTATTTGGTATTCCTAACAAGGATTTCCAATCTATGCTGGGCATTCGGACTATGGCGGATTTGCAATTTACCTTTGTACTGTTCGCGTTTGTAATTAACTATGCATGCTATTTTGCCGTTATTATTGAAGGCGGTATTAAGAACGTATCCATCGGACAGCATGAAGCGGGAAAAGTCTTAGGGATGACCAAAGGCCAGATCTTTAGGCACGTTATTTTGATGCAGGTAGTCCGGAAGATTACGGCGCCTATGAGCAACGAAATTATTACCCTTGTGAAAGATACGGCTCTTGCCCGTGCTTTAAGCGTGATTGAAATCATTGCGATTGCCTTTGAGAAAGTTAATAAATATGCGGTACTCAGTCCGCTGCTTTATACCAGCTTGTTCTATTTGGCATTTAGTGGAATCCTAACGATTCTTTTCCATTACATAGAGAAGAAGCTCAGTTATTATTCGGTGTAAGAAGGGGAGGTATACAAGATGAATATGTTAGAAGTTCAAAATCTTACCAAGTCCTTCGGAAGCCACCAGGTGTTGAAAGGTGTTTCTTTCTCCTTGAAACAGGGAGAGGTGTTGGTTATTATCGGTTCTTCCGGAAGCGGCAAGACCACGCTTCTTCGATGCCTGAACTTTTTGGAGCAGGCAGACGGAGGGAGCATTTGTGTAGGGGATGAGGAAATCTTCAATGCGGCGGGTAAAATGAATTTAAGTGACCACGCCATGCGAGACCGAAGATTACATTTCGGACTTGTTTTCCAGTCCTTTAACTTATTTCCGCAGCATACCGTATTGAAGAACGTGACGCTGGCCCCTACGCTGTACCAAACCACGCAATTAAAGAAAGCGAAGGCAGGTCGGAACGCCATTAAAGAGGCGAAAGCCGGAATTGAGGCTCAAGGCAGACAGTTATTGGATATGGTGGGGTTGTCTGAGAAAGTGGATGAATATCCATGCAGACTTTCCGGCGGCCAGCAACAACGTGTTGCCATCGCAAGAGCCCTTGCTTTGAATCCGGATATTCTGTGTTTTGACGAACCTACGTCGGCGCTAGACCCGGAGCTTACGGGCGAGGTGCTTCGTGTTATCCGTTCCTTGAAAGACCAAGGTAGAACCATGGTAGTTGTTACCCACGAAATGGAATTTGCCCGAGGCGTTGCGGATCACGTGATTTATATGGCGGACGGCGTCATTGAAGAAGAAGGAACACCGGATGAAGTGTTTGGAAATCCAAAATCGGAGAAAACCAAGGCCTTTTTGGCTGCAGGTTATAATCGGTAATGTGATATTGACATTTTACCGGTTGAGAGCTACAATATATACGCATTTTGTTAATATTAATGCATAAATATACCTTTGAGGGTAAGAAAGAGAGTGTTAGATTATGAAGAAGTTACTTGCATTTGTTTTGTGTCTTGCAATGGTATTCAGCTTTGCTGCTTGCGGCGGCGAGAAGGACCCCGCAGCATCTGAAGCACCTAAGGCGGTTTTGAAGATGGCTACCAATGCATATTTCCAGCCGTACGAGTACTACGAGGGAGACAAGATTATCGGTATTGACGCTGAAATTGCAGCTGCTATCGCGGATAAGCTCGGCATGGAACTGAAGATTGAGGATATGGAATTTGATTCTATTATTACTGCTGTTCAGGAAGGTTCCGTTGATTTCGGTATGGCAGGTATGACCGTTCGCGAAGATCGTTTGGAGAAAGTTGATTTCACCACCAGCTACGCAAACGGTAAGCAAGTTGTTATTGTTAAAGAGAACTCTGCCATCACAGACGTAGAAGATTTGTTTGCAGACGGCGCTACTTGGAAAGCAGGCGTTCAGCTTGGTACTACCGGTGATATCTACGCTACTGGTGATTTGGGCGAAGATCGCGTAACCCAGTACAACAATGCAAACAACGCTGTTCTAGCTTTAATTGCAGGGGACGTTGACTGTGTTGTTATTGATAATGAGCCTGCTAAAGCATTGGTAAACGCAAATGAAGGTTTGAAGATTTTGGAAGCTACTTACGCCGATGAAGACTATGCAATCTGTGTAAAGAAGGGCAACACCGATCTTTTGAACAAAATCAACGCAGCTATTGATGCCTTGGTTGAAGACGGTACAATCGATACCATTATTGCTAAATACATTAAGTAATGTTGTTTGATATGTGTTGATATGGGCCGGAGATGGTGTCAATTGAATTTGCCGCCAATCCGGCCTATGTTTTGGAAAAAGGAACAAATCTATGAAGTCGAAGAACGAGAAAAAGAAGCTGCTGATAGAAATTGCAGTCATCGCCTTGGCCATTGTCATTTTTGCCGTGGTTGTGATGGTGGATACGTTTAAGGCACAGCCTTCTGTGGAGTTAAACGTAGAATCCGCACAAACCGTATTAAAAAAGACCGGGGAGAAGATTCCGCTAACTGTTGCATATACAGCAAACTTTGTTATTGAAGAAACGCAAATCAAAGTTACCGGTGTGGAAGCAGGGGAGGGCCGAGAGCAAATCCTTCATTGTACGTACAGTACGATAGACGTCTTTAACGTATATAAAGCGAATAAAGAGATGCTGTTTAACGATGCGTATGCTTTCTATCTGGAGGAGAAAGCGGCAGGAAATATGGTCAATGCGACTAAAGTTCGCCAGCATTTAGATAAGACCATTACACCGCTTTTGGAGAATGCCCCCCGCATTGAAGGCGAGTATGACGTACTTGTTTATGAACTGGAGAGTGCACCTCAAGACGATGCGTTTGTCGTTCATTACGATGATACCGTTCTTCGTGTTTATCTTAGTAATGAAATGGTGGATACCGTGTACGGTGGATTGGTATCTGTCGGCAAAGATATAAAGAACACAAAGACGCTCTCTTACGAGGGAAAAACCATCGATATAGAGAAAATCAATACACTTCGTACCGGTATTTCCGATTGCTTTGGCCTTCAAAACTTCAGCAGTGCAAAACCGGATACGTCACCCTATTTCTTGGGCTTGTGGAATGATTTCTGTGATGATTTCTATTTAAACTTTATTAAAGGTGCCAAGTGGACCTACCTTGCGAAAGGTTTGGTAACTACCTTGGAAATTACTTTGTTGGCGGCACTTTTTGGTGTACTCCTTGGTTTTGTCTGTGCGATTATTCGCGTAACCCACGATAAGACGGGTAAAATGATGATTCCGGATCAAATTGTAAGGGCTTATTTAGCGATTATTCGCGGTACTCCGGTTATGATCCAGCTATTGATTATTTACTTTGTCATCCTGCTTCCCGCAGGGGTTGCCAAGTTCCCTTCGGCAGTCATCTGTTTTGCACTGAATTCCGGTGCTTACGTAGCAGAAATTGTCCGCGGCGGTATTATGTCCGTGGACAACGGTCAGATTGAAGCCGGTCGTTCTTTGGGTTTGAATTATATCCAGACCATGTATCACATTGTGGTACCCCAGGCATTTAAGGCGGTTCTTCCGTCTCTGGCAAATGAATTTATTACTTTGCTGAAAGAGTCTTCTGTAGCGTTCTATATCGGCGTTGCAGACTTGACACAAGGTGGTTTGAAGATCCGTTCTATTACGTACAGTAACTTTATGCCTTTAATTGCTGTTGCGGTCATTTACTTTATCATCGTTATGATCCTGACCAAACTGGTAAAGATTCTGGAAAGGAGACTGAGAAAAGATGAACGATAATGTGATGATTCAAGTAGAGGATTTAAAGAAGCACTATTTGGACGGACAAGTAAGAGCCTTGGATGGTGTTTCTGTATCCATTAACAAAGGTGACGTGGTAGCCATTATCGGTCCTTCCGGTTCCGGTAAATCTACCTTGCTTCGTTCTTTGAACTTATTGGAAGAGCCTACCGACGGTCACATTTATTTTGAGGGCGTAGACATTACGGATAAGAAAGTGAATATCAATATTCACCGTCAGAAGATGGGGATGGTATTCCAGCAATTTAACCTGTTCCCCCACATGACCGTACTCAAGAATATGACGCTGGCCCCTGTGAAACTGCTGAAGATTTCGGAAGCGCAGGCCAAGGAACGTGCATTGAAACTTCTGGAGCGCGTAGGTCTTGCGGATCGCGCGGCATCCTATCCGGCACAGCTTTCCGGCGGACAGAAACAACGTGTGGCTATTATGCGCGCCCTTTGTATGCAACCTACGGTAATGCTCTTTGACGAACCCACTTCTGCGCTGGATCCTGAAATGGTTGGCGAAGTATTGGACGTTATGAAAGAACTTGCCCGTGAAGGTATGACCATGGCGGTGGTTACCCACGAAATGGGATTTGCCAGAGAGGTGGCCAATCGTGTTATCTTCATGGAAAATGGTAAGATTGTGGAAGAGGGGAGTCCTTCTGAGATATTCGACCATCCGAAGAGTGAGAGACTGCAGAGTTTCCTTGCGAAAGTTTTATAAAAACCTAGATTTGATGCGGTTTTTGAACGGACTCGAAACGGTATTCTATTGCCGGTAGAGTCCGTTTTTTGATTCTCTACATCTTTGCATACCGGGAGTCTACACGGTTGTTCTATGGGTAGGTTGCTCGGATCGTTGAACCTGGCGTATAATGTGTCTTGATGAAATTCACATGACGGAGGAAACAAACAATGTGTATAAAAGCGCAAACTAATGAAATACCGATTTTCTTTGCGGTGGATGACCGATACGTGCCGTATCTAGCGGTATCGTTGCAGTCTTTAATGGATCATGCCTCCAAAGAATATAAATATAGAATTTACGTGTTGATTGATACGTTAAGCGCTCAACACCGTGCGAATTTATTGGGGATGCAGAACGAACATTTTACCATCGACTTCGTAAACGTGGGCGAGCAGCTGAACCGCCTGGGAACAAAACTTCACATGCGCGACTACTACACGAAAGCGACCTACTACCGTTTCTTTATCCCCGAACTCTTTCCTCAGTATGAGAAGGGCTTGTATTTGGATTGTGATATTGTAGTACTGGGCGATATTTCCAAGTTGTATGAATATGACCTGCAGGATAATTTGGTGGGCGGTATTCAGGAAGAAGTTATGTTAATTCCTGTATTCAGTACCTATTCGGAGGTTGTGTTGGGTGTTCCTCATGAGAAGTATTTTAACGCGGGCATTCTTCTGATGAATTTGGAAGAATTGCGCCGTGTGCAAATTGATAAAGCATTGGTGCGGGTGATGCATCAGTACCAGTTCTGCGTAGCCCAAGATCAGGATTATTTGAACGTGCTTTGCTATGAGAAGAATGTGCAGATTCCCCTTTCTTGGAACAGAACGGCGTTCCCCGATGCAGATAAAGGGGAGCGTCCTAATCTGGTGCATTTTAAGATTAACTTTAAGCCTTGGCACTATAAAGGCATTGCTTTTGAGGATGATTTCTGGCACTATGCGAAGCAAACGAAGTATTATGACGTGTTGTTGGCAGAGCGGGACGGTTATACGAAGGAGCAAATGGAAATTGATGAGAAGCAATACAATGGTTTAGTTGCACTGGCACAGGCCGAAACTGAGAAGGCCGGTCTTGACGGTTATCGTTTGCCTACGCGTTTGTCAGTGCGGAATGTGGAAGAGGAGGCGAAACGTGTGCCGGAGAAATCTTCTGACCGCCTTGCTGTGCTGGAACGCATTGCTGAATTAGAGCGGAAGGGTTTATTCGATCAAGATGTGGAGAATGATCCGCCGACAAGACCGATTGTGCCCGGCGAAGTGGACTATTTGGGCAAGAAATGGACCACTCGCATTGCTACCCGCATTGCAAATCGTATGGCGAAGAAATATTTTGACGGCTGCATTGAACGGGGCGAATTGGTGATTAAAGCCGTTCACGGTATTGAGAATTATCTTTCCATTGCAGATGGCGGCGCCATGATTACCTGTAACCATTTCAATCCTTTTGATAATTATGCGGTCTATAAAGTTATTGAGCCGTACTTGGGTAAGAAGCGGTTGTATAAAGTCATTCGAGAAGGCAATTACACGTCTTTCGGAGGTCTTTACGGATTCTTCTTCCGTCACTGTAACACATTGCCTTTGTGTACGTCCATTGCCGTATGGCGTGAGCTGTTAGGCGCTGTTTCTGCCTTGCTTCACAGAGGGGAGAAGATTTTGATTTATCCCGAGCAGGGTATGTGGTGGAACTATCGGAAACCCCGTCCTTTAAAGAGTGGCGCTTTCCAGTTTGCCGCCAAAGCCGGCGTGCCGGTGTTGCCCGTATTTATCTCCATGGAAGATACGGATCGGATTGGGGCTGACGGATTCCCCATTCAAGCTTACACCGTACATATTTTACCGCCCATTTATCCCGATCCTGCGAAGACAAGCAAAGAGAATATTCGTCGGATGTGTGATGCGAACTATCAAATTTGGAAAGAAACTTATGAGTCTGTCTATGGCGAACCTCTTGTGTATGCGACGGAGTCAGAGGAGGCATAATGTTCCTGTACATTGGTATTATTTTATTGGGCAATATCTTGATTGTGCTGGGCAATTTACTTTGTGTAGGCAGCTTTAGCGGTTGGCTTTATGCTTGCGGATGCTCGGTAATGGCCACTATTTTGGTAATCGCTGTGGATGGTCTCACCGCATTCTTGGTGCGCAGATTGCCGGAGAAATGGTTTCAGCCGGGTGGGCGCTTGTATGCGGTTTCCCAAGGGGAACGGAAGTTCTATCGCTGTCTGGGGGTAAAATGTTGGAAAGACAAAGTCCCTGAACTGGGGGTGTTTACCGGCTTTCATAAAAGCCACTTGACTGCACCGAAAGATGCTGATTATTTAGGCCGTTTTTTGTTGGAATCCAATTATGGCGTGGTCATCCATTGGGTGAATGCTTTGTTTGGCTTTTTGATTTTGGCTATTCCCGGTCTTGGTGGTATTTCCTATACCTTGCCGGTGGCTTTGGTAAATTTTGCCCTTAGTTTGATGCCGGCGATGATTCTTCGGTATAACACGCCTGGGTTGTTTAGATTGTATCAGCGGGCCAAGAAATAAGGAAGAAATTGCAAGGGCAATGAAACAACCTGAGGACGCAGGGAAGATATGGTTCAAGCACTAAGAGAATTATTATTAGATGTAGATTACGATGAAGCCTCTTTGATAGAGGCTTTATCTGTTTTTGAATGTGATCGAAATAATGAAAGCAGCATAGAATCTTGTGATTTTTTGTTTACTATGCTATGATGACAATGGTAAGATATAAAGAAGTGGATTTTGTAACAAGATGAAAAGCATTACCCCTTATATCCAAGAACAAATTTCCAGTCATCCCGGTATGCAACCCCGGGATCTTTTGAAGTTATGCTATCAAGCGGCGTATGGCGGGGATCATCTGCTTTTGGATATGGCGCAAGCAGAGGCGTATTTTGATCGGGAGTACGCAAGCGTGCCGGCAAGGGATGAGCCTTTATATGAAATGATATCTCCTGAAATTGCACGGATAAACTTACGCGCCTGGAAACAGGCGGGGCTTCTCGGGAAATGGCTTTTTCGCCTTTTCGCCTTATCCGCCCAAATGCACACAAAAGGGAATTTATCTGATTATTTGAATCAAGCGGAAACGTTGAACTTCTCCGGATTTCGCGAAGCAAGGCGGGAATACGAGCTTGCGGGGTGCCCTGCGGTCCATCACAGTGCAATATATCGCAATCTTGAGCAACCTGCGTATCGGGTAGTAAACAGTCAAATGTTGCGTTTAATACCCATTTTACAGCGCGCCTCCTTGGTGCAAGGGGAAAATCCCCACATTCTTGCTATCGACGGACGGGCGGCCTCCGGGAAGACCACTATGGCGGACCGGCTTGCGTATATCTTGGCGGGCGCGGTGATCCACATGGATCATTTCTTCTTGCCACCGGAACTGCGTACGCAAGAAAGACTGGCTGAATCGGGTGGCAACGTGCATTATGAGCGTTTCAAAGAGGAAGTGTTGGAAAGTCTTGGGAAGAATGAGCCGTTCTCCTATCGTCGCTTTGATTGCAGTCAAATGGCATACGGGCCGTCTGTAACTGTGCCGACTAAGCCTTGGCGCATTGTGGAAGGCAGTTACAGTTTGCATCCTGCCTTCGGTACCTATTATGACTTATCCGTATTTTCTTCTGTCCTATGGGAAGAACAACTGAAACGCATCGAGGTGCGGAATGGTCTTGCAATGCTTCAAATGTTCCAGGAAAAATGGATTCCTATGGAAGAAGCCTATTTTGAAGCTTTTGACATAGCGGGAAAGGCAATGGTTTGTTGCTGATGCGGAATCCTTTTCACGATTTAAGTAAATTTGAAAGATATTTATGGGCAATTTCCTCTATCGTGGTGATTGGCTCCTTTGTATTGTCCGGCGGCGGTGATTGGCTGTCTATGATTGCCTCTTTGGTGGGAGTTACGGCCTTGATCTTTCTTGCAAAGGGATACGTCATCGGTCAGGTGTTGGTCGTGGTATTTGCCACGTTATACGCAGTGATTTCGTATCTTTTTGCCTACTACGGTGAACTGCTCACATACCTTTGCATGACGGCGCCCATTGCGGTGGCAGCCATTATTTCCTGGATGCGCCATCCGTATAAAGATACCAAAGAAGTGGAAGTGCGGGATTTGAAGCCGCGACAGGTGGTCCTGCTTTTGTGCCTGACACTACTTGTTACATTCGGGTTTTATTGGGTTTTGAAATATTTAGGTACGGCCAATTTACTCGTCAGCACGCTGTCGGTGGCCACCAGTTTCTTTGCAGCCGGTCTTACGGTCCTTCGAAGCCCTTACTACGCTTTGGCATACGGTGTCAATGATTTGGTTTTGATTGTGCTGTGGGTGCTGGCTACGGTGGAAAATGTTTCTTATCTGCCTATGGTGTGCTGTTTTGTGATGTTCTTCGTCAATGATTTGTATGGATTCTATAATTGGAAGAGGATGAGGAGCAAGCAGCGGGCGAAGTAGAGGATTTCGTATTCCATTTTACCCCCATTTGTGCTACAATATTCCTTGTTGGACAAACCATTACAAAGGAGTACATCCATGCTATACGCCATTTTACTTTTTGCAGTCACTTACGTTTTGATGCTGATCTTTGCGAAATACCGCCCCTGGATTGCTTTGGGTTCCGCGGCTGTTTTTATTGTGGCCGGAATGCTCCCATTGAATCAAGTTTGGGGTGCCATTGACTGGAACGTTATTCTTATGATTGCCGGTACCATGGGCCTTGTACAACTGTTTATTGACAGTAAGATGCCGGAATTGCTGGCAGATCTAATTATGGAGAAAGTTGGTACTGTACAGATGGCGGCAGTGGCATTGTCCTTATTTGCCGGTATTATTTCTGCTTTTGTAGATAACGTGGCAACGGTGCTGATGATTGCGCCGGTTGCATTGGAAATTTGTAAGAAATTAAAGACCAATCCTGTTCCTTTTATTATCGGAATTGCGGTGGCTTCTAATTTGCAGGGGGCTGCTACCCTTGTAGGCGATACCACGGCCATTATGTTGGGTTCTTATGCAGACATGAGCTTCCTGGATTTCTTCTGGTATCAGGGGAAACCCAGTATTTTCTTTGCGGTAGAATTGGGTGCTGTGGCGGCAACTTTGATTTTTGCATGGATCTTCCGAAAGGAGAAGTCTCCTGTGCCGCAAGGTGCACCGCGTACGAAAGTAACGGATTACGTGCCTTCTTATTTGTTAGGGGGCGTTATTTTGTTGTTGATTGGTGCATCCTTTATTCCCAATAAGCCTGCTATCACAAACGGCTTGATTTGCGTTGTGCTTATGGCGGTAGGCTTGATTTATAATTTTATCCGGAAAGGGTCATTGGAGGCCGTTGTAGGGCCTATTAAGTCCATTGATTTTGAGACCATTGGTTTGCTTCTTGGTTTGTTTCTGATTATCGGCGGTATTACTCACATGGGCGTCATTGATGCAGCAGCCGGTTTGCTGGCTAAATTCGGCGGTGGCAGCGTGTTTATCCTGTATACTGTTATCGTATGGGGATCTGTATTGATTTCTGCCTTTATTGACAACATACCTTTTGTCGCTACAATGCTGCCGGTGATTACAGGCCTTGCCGGTACACTGGGTGTGGATCCCACTATTTTGTACTTTGGCTTGCTTTCCGGCGCAACTTTGGGCGGAAACTGTACGCCCATCGGTGCTTCTGCGAATATTACCGGTATTGGCATTCTGCGCAAAGAAGGGTATGACGTTAAATCCTCCGATTTCTTTAAGATCGGAATTCCTTTTACCTTGGCGGCGATTATTCCGGCATATATTTATTTGTGGATCTTCTATGGTTAAGAAAGGGTGTTTTGTATGATTCGTTATGAGATTGAGGGAGGCAATTTGCCGTACGTGGTTTGTTATCCGGAAGAGGGACAGACCCTTTGCTCCCAAAGCGGTGCCATGAGTTGGATGAGTCCCAATATGGAAATGGAAACCCATACGGGCGGCGCGAAGAAAGCGCTGGGCAGAATGTTCTCCGGTGAATCGATTTTTATGAATGAATATACGGCTCGGAATGGTGCGGGCATGATTGCCTTTGCATCCGCTTTCCCCGGATCCGTTATTCCGTATCACGTGACGCCGGGAAACAGCATTGTGGTGCAGAAGCGTGGCTTTTTGGCTATGGAGAAAGGCCTGGATTTATCCGTTTTCTTCCAAAAACGCTTTGGTGCCGGCTTATTTGGCGGCGAGGGTTTCATTATGCAGAAAGTTTCCGGGGATGGAATGGTGTTCTTGGAGATTGACGGCTCCTGTAAAATGGTGGAATTGAAAGCAGGGGAGAGCATTATAATTGATACCGGCTATTTGGCTGCTATGAGCGAAAGTTGCGCTATGGAAATTCAAACGGTAAAAGGTTTAAAAAATAAATTATTCGGCGGGGAGGGTTTCTTCAATACCCGTGTGACAGGCCCTGGTACAGTTTATCTTCAATCCATGCCTCTTTGCCAAACGGCACAGGCCCTTTCTCCTTACTTGGAGATTCCTTCCGGCAATGATGACCATCATAAGAGTGGTGGATTTACCATTCGATTAGGACAATAACGAATGCTTGCGCAAAAACAAAACCCGAACTTCCTACGAAGTTCGGGTTTTATCTTGGTGCGAGTAATCGGACTTGAACCGATACGGTCTCCCATGCGCCCCTTAAACGCACGTGTCTGCCAATTCCACCAT
>JAFYOJ010000017.1 GCA_017560225.1 Clostridia bacterium | reverse complement strand
CAATGATGGTACCTGTTGCGGTTACAGGTGAGTATAAATTCAGAAGTAAAACTCTTTCATCAAGAATCGGAAAGCCTTTTTCAACAAAAGGAATGACCGTAGAAGAAGCAATTTCCATGATTGATATGCAAATTCACAACGGCATTTTAGCCAAGCAGGGGAGTTTCACCATTATTCACGGCAAAGGAACCGGTGCGTTAAGAAAAGGGATTCACGATTATTTGAAGCGGTGCAGTCATGTTTCTGAATATCGTTTAGGTACCTTTGGAGAAGGGGATACGGGTGTAACAATCGTAACCCTTTCCTGATGGAATTTCCATTGACTTTTAACGGTGTTTATACTAAAATTAGATGATACATTTTTACATGTAAGGAGACGACATTATGGCAGAATTTATGACCGGCCTTAAACGAACAGGCTACGTACATACATTGACAAAAGAAATGGTGGGAAAGCAAGTCACGATCACCGGTTGGGCACAGAAAGCCAGAAATTTAGGCAGCTTGATTTTTATCGATTTACGCGACCGTACCGGCATTGCACAACTTGTGTTTGATGCGGATACAGATCCCGCGTTGTTTGAGAAAGCGGCAACAGTCCGTGCTGAGTTTGTATTAGCTGCTACCGGTATCGTAAGAGAACGTGCGCCGGAAGCGGTGAATCCCCGCCTGGTTACCGGTGAGATTGAAGTTGCAGTTACGGATCTTCGTATTCTCAATGATAGCCAGACACCTCCGTTTCATATTGATGATAAGGTAAACGTATCCGACGCTGTTCGTTTGAAGCATCGTTATTTGGATCTTCGTCGTCCTTGTATGCGGGATATGCTGTTGATGCGCCACAGAATCGCAAAGATTGCAAGAGATTACTTCGACAGAAATGATTTCATCGAAATTGAAACACCTATTTTGACGAAGAGTACACCGGAAGGCGCTCGAGATTATTTAGTACCGAGCCGCGTTCACCCCGGTAAATTCTATGCGTTACCTCAATCTCCGCAGATTTTCAAGCAGTTGTTGATGGTATCCGGTTTTGATCGGTATATTCAAATTTGTAAATGTTTCCGCGATGAGGATTTGCGTGCAGACCGTCAGCCTGAATTTACACAAATTGACATTGAGATGTCTTTTGTGGATGAAGATGACGTTATGACTATGAACGAAGGCTTCTTGAAAGAAGTATTTAAAGAAGTGTTGGATATTGATGTACCTACACCGTTTACCAGAATGCCTTACGCGGAGGCTATGGCTCGGTATGGTTCAGACAAGCCGGACGTTCGTTTTGGTCTTGAATTATGTGATATTTCGGATTTTGCGAAGGATTGTTCTTTTGGTGTGTTTGCAAATAGTGTAAAGGACGGCGGTGCTGTTCGTTTGATTTGCGCACCTGCCGGTCATTTTACCCGGAAAGAAATTGATGGATTGACTGAATTTATTAAGATGCATGGCGGTAGCGGTATGGCGTGGATTGCGCCGGGTGATGATGCGCACCGTTCTTCTTTGGGTAAAGTGCTTACACCGGATGAATTACAACAAATTATTGATTTAGCCGGCGCAAAGACAGGGGATTTGATCTGTATTGTATGCGGTAAGAGCAATACGGTTTATACCGCATTAGGTGCGCTTCGTTGCCACATTGCAGACAAATTGAATTTAATTCCCAAAGACCAATTTGCCTTCTTATGGATTACAGATTTCCCTCAATTCGAATATTCGGAAGAAGAGGATCGTTATGTTGCTGTTCACCATCCATTTACCATGCCGAAAGAAGAAGACATTGATAAATTGGACAACGATCTTGGAAACGTAAAGGCGAAAGCGTATGATATCGTACTGAATGGTTATGAATTAGGCGGCGGAAGTATCCGTATTCACGATAGAGATTTACAGGCAAAAATGTTTAAAGCCCTTGGGTTCACAGAAGAATCTGCCCAAGAACGTTTTGGTTTCTTGTTGGATGCTTTCAAGTATGGCACACCTCCTCATGGTGGTATGGCTTACGGATTGGACCGTCTGGTTATGTTGATGGCCGGCTCTGATAACATTCGTGATACCATTGCGTTCCCGAAAGTACAGAATGCTTCTTGTTTAATGTCCAATGCTCCCGATTTTGTGGAAGACAAACAGTTGGATGATTTGAAGATTGCATGTGTACAAGAACAGGATAACGACGAGGCATAAGGATTGTTAAACGATGAAGAATGACCGCAAGATAATTTATTTTTTATTAAGCTTTGAATTGGTATTATTATCAATTCTTATGCTTGTTGCGGTGATTCGTATTGGCAAAATTGCAGGAGATGTGTCTGATGCACCTGCATTTACGCATGGTAATCTTTTCCAAGATTCTCTGTATTTGAATTATCATACACAAAATCATACAGAAGATGGATATACACCGGCGGTGGGGTATAATTATTACACCTTCAGTTTGTCGAACGAAGGAATCCGGTCCCAGAAATACACGGATAATTTTGGTCTTATAAGCGGGCTTTCATCGTCTACTTTAACGGATAATCAAATGACGATTAAAGCATCTCCTTCTTCAAGTAGTCCCACTATTATGAAGTACGGCAATTTGTATATTCAGAATCCATACGTACGCGCGCCTTTGTCCTTGAAAGAAGTCTTATCGGAACCCCTCAAATT
>JAFYOJ010000173.1 GCA_017560225.1 Clostridia bacterium | reverse complement strand
GTTGCCGGTTGAACTGAATGCATCCAGACGTGCTGTAGTAGCCCTTGCGAATACGGGTGCATTAAGTGATCCGGAAATTCAAGGAACTCGAAAAGTATTGTCTGCGGCTGCTATGACGTATTTGGCTGCATTAATTGCATCGGCAGCAAGTTTACTTCGTATGATTTTGATAGCCCAAGGACGAAGAAGGGATTAAGAAGGGGGATATTTTACATGAAACGTGAAGATTATTTGAAATGGGACGAGTATTTTATGGGGATTGCGATGCTGTCTTCCAAGCGGAGCAAAGATCCCAGTACGGGAGTAGGTGCTTGTATTGTAGATGCGAATAATCGTATTTTGTCTTTGGGATACAACGGTATGCCGTTTGGTTGTTCCGATGATGAGTATCCGTGGGACAGAGAGGGTGCTCCTTTGGAAACGAAATATATTTACGTATGCCATGCGGAATTAAATGCTATTTTGAACTATAACGGAGGCCCTTTGAAAGGAGCTAGAATTTATACCACATTGTTCCCGTGTAACGAGTGTACCAAGTCCATTATTCAAAAGGGAATTTCGGAGGTTATTTATCTTTCTGACAAGTATGCAGACACGGATAGTGTGAAGGCTTCTAAACGTATGATGCAAAGTGCCGGTGTTACATACAGACCCTATGAAAAGTCCGGAAAGAATGTTGATTTAGAACTTTGATTGTAGTATAATACGAATTTGTAATATAACTGGGGGAAGAAAGGTTAGTTGTTATGAAGATTATTGTTACGGAAAGCATTGCAAAAGAAGGTATCGCGTATCTGCAGGAACAAGGTTTTGATGTAGATGTGCGTTTTGGTATTCAGAGAGAAGAACTTCTGGATATTATTGGAAATTATGATGCGTTGATTGTTCGTAGTGTAACGAAAGTGAATGAAGAATTGATGGAACGTGGTGTGAATTTGAAGGTTGTAGGTCGTGCCGGTAACGGTGTTGACAATATCGATCTGAAGGCCGCTACCCAGAAAGGTATCATTGTTGTCAATACACCGGAGAGTAACATTATGGCTGCGGCTGAACTTGCAGTTGCTCATGCTTATGCAATCTTCCGTAATTTAGTACAAGCTGTTTCCGCAGGTCGTAATAAGGACTTCCGTCGCGGTAACTTTATTGGTGCTGAGTTGGACGGAAAGACGGCCGGTATTATCGGTTTGGGCCGTATTGGCAGCATTGTTGCCGGGAAATTGAAGGGTTCTAATATGCGCGTTGTTGCCTATGACCCTTATATCAGCGATGAACGTTTTGCGAAGCTTGGCGTAACCCGTTGCCAGACTTTAGAAGAATTATTGAAGGTTGCTGATTTGATTACGATTCATACACCAAAGACGGCTGAAACCATTAACATCATTGATGAGAAAGAAATTGCTCTTTGTAAAGACGGTGTGCGTATTGTAAACGCAGCACGTGGCGGTTTGGTAAATGAGCAGGCTCTTTACAACGCCCTTAAGTCCGGCAAAGTTGCGGCTGCTGCTTTGGACGTACTGAATCCGGAGCCGAACTACAACAAGAAGCCTGAAGAACAGGATTTCGAGAATCCGTTGCTTGAATTGGACAACTGTATTGTTACTCCTCACTTGGGAGCATCTACAAAGGAAGCAAACTTCAACGTAGGTACAGCGGTATCTGAACTTGTAGGTAAAGCATTGCTTGGTCAGATGGTTGCAGCTGTAAATATGCCGCACATTTCCTCCGGTAACCTTGATGAAATTAAGCCTTATTTGAACCTTGCTGAGTGCTTGGGTAAGATTTATTACCAGACAGAGAAGTCGCCGGTTAAGCAGATTAAGATTACTTACAGCGGTGATTTGGCGGATACTTCTACGGAAATTTATTCCTTGTCTGTAGTGAAAGGCTTCTTGGAGCCCATTGTTGCAAGTCGCATCAATTATGTAAATGCAAAGGTTATGTTGGATAATATGGGTGTTGAGTTGGTGGAGAGCAAGTCTTCTCAGCTTGATAAGTATTCTAACTTGATTTCTGTTGAATATATTACTAAAGAGAACAAGCATTTGAACGTATCCGGTACTGTATTCGGTAAGAGTGAATTGCGTATTGTTGATTTCTTTGGCTACAAGTTAGATTTTGAACCTTCTGATTACGTATTGGCTATTCAGAACACAGACGTTCCCGGTATGATCGGTAAGATCGGTACTGTATTGGGTGAGAAGGATGTTAATATCGCTGCCATGCAGTGGAGCCGTAAGATTCGCGGTGACAAGGCAGAAGCATTCGTAAGCGTGGATCAGCCTGTTGACAGCGCTGTACTTGCTGAAATTGAGAAGTTGCAGGGTGTCTTGAAAGTGTCCTTGATTTGCTTCTGAATAATTAGATTTATAAAATCGAAATTATCCCTCTACTGATTTTCAGCAGAGGGATTTTTATGCAAAATTTTGAGTCAAAGTTAGTTGACTTTTGGGAAACCAAATTATAAAATTAAAAAAAATTGTATATGGAGGAGTTATATGGCAAAAAAAAACGTTGAAAACATAAATGGTTTCGTACTGTGTGATAATGTTTTGACAAAATATAGAGGCGGAATGGGAAACGTAATAATACCTGATGGCGTTGTTGAAATTAAAACACTTGCTTTCAAAACGTGGGGAGCCAAAATCACATCTTTAACAATTCCTGATAGTGTTATAAAAATTGAACCATTTGCTTTTGTTGACTGCAAAGTAGCAACTCATTTTAATTTATCTTCTTCCTTGGACAGAATTGAAGAAGGAGTTTTTGAGGGATGTAACGCCTTAAAAGAAATAGATTTACCCGACAAAATTAGGATTATTGGATGTTCGGCTTTTGCTAATTGCGTAAATCTCGAACGAGTTAAGTTGCCTGCAAAATTATCCTCGATTTATAGCAACGCGTTCGATAGATGTAAAAGCTTGAAACATATCACTATCCCTAAAAATGTTAAAAGAATATACGATGGAGCGTTTTCGGCTTGTATAAGTTTAGAAACTGTAATTCTTCCAAATGGATTAAAAGAAATTGGAACTTTTGCATTTTATGGTTGCATTAAATTAAAACATATAATCATACCTAACTCTGTAACTAAAATTGCTCCATGTGCCTTTTCGACTTGTATCAATTTAGAAAAAGTAGAAATACTATGTGAAAAAATGGAAAGCATAGGTCAAGAAGCTTTTATTGATTGCCGCTCCTTAAAAACTATTACAATGCCAAAACAAATTAATACTATCGGCGAGCGTGCTTTTGAAAATTGTAGCTCATTAGAACAATGTGTTGTGCCCCAAGGATTAAAAATTCTGCAGAAAGGGATTTTTAGAGCGTGTAAGTCGCTTGAAAGTGTTGTTTTGCCCGATTCGATTGTTAAAATTTGTGGTGAAGCAGTTGCTTTTTGCAATAAATTATCATCAATAAATATTCCTTCGAATCTTGAAAGCATAGGTGAATATGCTTTTACTCAGACTGCTTTAACAGAAGTAATACTTCCTAATAACACGACCGTTATTAGAGACGGTGCTTTTTATGAATGTAGAGACTTAGGGTATATTCAAATCCCCCCAAGCGTTACTTCCCTTGGCAAAGATGCGTTAGGTGGATGTGACCCTTTAAAATTAAATATTTGCTGTGTGGCGAATAGTGTAGCCGATAAATATGCAAGAAAACACGATTTCCACAAGTTGATTTCGTTACAAGCGATTGAAAATAAGTGTCCTAACTGTGCAACAAAGCTTGTGAAAAATGCGTTCTTTTGTCACCATTGTGGAACAAAAATTGTTTGATGAGTTCCCCGCTCCTTTTTTGCGGATAGCAGCACGGGCTGCCATCATGGACTAATTAACTGAACAAAATCCTCTCGGGAAATTGGGAGGATTTTTCTGTATATAAAAGGCTTTTATTCTTTAAATCAATATGATAGTATATGGTCAGTGGCACAAATTGGAGGATCGCATGCGAATCGAAAGGTTTTCCCTACAAAGAAAATATGAAATTATGTGTAAGATGTTTGTGCCTGTAAACTGTGAGGTGCAAACCGTTATTATAGGTGTCCATGGTTTTGCGGGGGACAAAGAAAGCTCTATGCTGCACAAGTTGGCCGAAGGTGTCGTCGAAAGCAGCGGTTCGGTTTTGATTTGCTTTGATTTTCCTGCCCACGGTGAAAGTCCTGTAAATGAATTGGAATTTACGGTTGAAAACTGTAAGAAAGATTTACTGGCAGTTGCAGAATACATAACTGAACTGTATCCTGATACTCAAAAAAACATCTTTGCAACAAGTTTCGGCGGATATATTTCTTTGCTGTGTTATGATATGCTTGCTGATTTTAAATTTTTATTAAGAGCGCCTGCTATTAAAATGCCTGATTTGCTGTTGAACAATGTTTTGAAAATTAGCGAGAATACATTTAGATCAAAAAGATTTATTGATTGTGGCTATGAACGAAAAATTAGATTGTCATATTCATTTTACACAGAGTTGCAGGAACAAGAAGATTTATTCAATAAGGATTTTCGAAAAACGATTTATCTTTTTCAGGGGGATCGGGATGATATTGTGCCGCTGGAAGTTGTATCAACTTTTGTCAATAATAATAAAAACACGGAATTGATCGTAATTCCAGGTGCTGATCATCGATTTAAAAATGCTGGAGAAATCGAAACTATTGTTGCAAAAACGAAACAAATTTTGGATGCTTAATTTCTTTCTTTGATGGTGAAACAATGGATTATTATAAGCAAATTTTTAAACGAAAATCATTTCATATTTTTAGAAACACGGAGAAACTTACCGGTGATGAAATTCAGGCATTACAAGAGTTTGTCCAAAATATAAAGCCGCTTCATCCAGCTATTAAGACGGAAATTTGTATTGTTCCCGAAAAGGAAACAACATGTAAACGAGGCGGGGAATTTTGCATTTTATTCTATAGCGAAACAAAGGATGAATATTTGCGAAACATTGGATATATAGGGGAACAGATCGACCTGTATCTTGCGTCCCGGAATATCGGCGCTTTGTGGTTCGGTATCGGTAAACCCAAAGAAATGCAGGTAGATGGTCTGGATTTTGTTGTTATGATTTCCATTGCCAAAATGGCTGCGGATCAATTCCGGCAAGATATGTTTAAATCAAAAAGAAAGCCTTTGGATGAAATATGGAGTGGTAATACATTAGGCATTGGTGAGATTGTTCGTTTCACACCAAGTGCATGCAACACACAACCCTGGATCGTTGAAAATGATGGTTCCGTTTTGTCGGTATACCGATATAAGAAACCCGGTAAACGTGGGATTATGCCTGTACACAAAGTGCAATATTGCAACAAGATTGATATGGGTATTTTCCTTTTTATGCTGGAAATCTGTTTGGACTATAAGAATTATACCTACGATAGAATCTTGTTTACCGATACATCCGATGACAGCATCGAACAAACCTTAATCGCAAAATACACGTATTCTTAATATCGTTCTGTAATCATCTTGGTAATATACGGGGCATACAGTTCATCGAACACTTGATCATAAATATCGTTTGGAATAGGACCGCCTTGGGAGAATTCGTTCTGTTTCCGGACTTCTTCAATATCCATCAAGAATCGACGCAGTTCGTCGCAGCCATTCTTAGCGGCTGAATAAATCACGGAAATCCAAGGCGTCGCACAGGTATATAATCCGGTTTGCGTAGCCTCTCGGAAATTCTTATCAATATCATACGGCACTTGACGGAAAATAACCTCTAAACCATCCTCGGAAATTTCCAATAAGGCATATTCTGCACCGTGGGCATAGTTAAAGTGTGAACCTACACTGCCGGGATTGATGGCGGTCTTACCGTCGAAATCAAATTGCCACTGTTCGTGGGTGTGGGCAAAGAGAAGAATGTCTTCTTGAATCTCACTAAGTGCCCGAATGAGCGCACCTTCGCCATCCTCTTTGCGCATAAGTTCATTGGAACGTCTGGGAGAACCATGTACGGCTTTGATGGATAAACCGCCGCCTTTAATACTTAGAACGGGCGGTAATTGAATCAAATAATTCAAATTCTCCGGCGTAAGCGTGTTGTATGTCCAAAGCAGCGATGCAAATTGATGATAAATTTCCCACAAATCCATATAGATTGCGGCATCTTTCATATACTGCTCCCGATTTCCTTTAATAACAAGAGGTGTTAAGGCACGTACGGCATCCACGCATTCATTGGGCTGATGCCAATCGCTGACGATATCGCCCAACACAATATATTCCACTGCACCTAAGGCTTTACTGTCATCAATACATGCCTTTAACGCTGCATAATTGGAATGAATGTCCGCAAATACGGCAACACGCAGAATTTCACTCATCCTAAACACTCCTTTCGCTACATGATATTTTACCATAAACCCTAAATAAAGTCGAGGGGAAAGGCTTGTGTATTCCCGTAAAATAGTGTAAAATATCTCTGTTTGAAATTGATTTATTGGAGGTTTATTCATGAACTACAAAGGACCTATTGCGTTGATTGTAATGGACGGTATCGGACTTACAGACAGAGAAGAAGGAAATGCAGTTAAATTGGCCTATACACCTACATTGGACAAGCTGTTTGCACAGTATCCTTGGGTGGGTATTAAGGCGCACGGAACGGCTGTAGGACTTCCTTCTGACGAAGATATGGGTAACTCTGAAGTAGGCCATAATGCAATCGGTGCCGGCGCTGTATACAGTCAGGGTGCGAAGCTTGTTAATGAGTCTATTGAGTCCGGTAAGATGTATGATGCAGACGGCTGGAAAGAGATTATTGCCAACGTACAGGAGAAGCAGTCTACCTTGCATTTTTTGGGCTTGTTCTCGGATGGTAACGTTCACTCTCATATTAACCACTTGACCGCTATGATTCGCCAAGCAAAGGCAGAGGGCGTGAAGAAGGTGCGCGTTCACATTTTGTTGGATGGCCGTGATGTAGGCGAGACATCTGCCCTTGAATATGTAGAGCCTTTTGAAGCGTTCTTGCAAGAAGTAAACGATGCTTCTTTCGATGCTAAGATTGCAAGCGGTGGCGGCAGAATGAATATCACTATGGACCGTTACGAAGCGGATTGGTCGATGGTAGAGCGTGGCTGGAATACACATGTATTGGGTGAAGGTCGCACTTTTGCATCTGCCAAGGAAGCCATTGAAACCTATAGAAAAGAAACCGGTGTAATTGACCAGGATTTGCCTGCGTTCGTCATTGCCGATGAGAATGGTCCTGTTGGTAAGATCGCGGACGGCGATAGCGTTGTATTCTTCAACTTCCGCGGCGACCGTGCCCTTGAAATCAGCCGTGCGTTTACAGAGGCCGATTTGAATACGTTTAACAGAAGAACGTTCCCCAAGGTTTGCTTTGCGGGTATGCTTCAATATGACGGAGATTTGAAGATTCCTGCACGTTATCTTGTGAATCCTCCTTCTATCTCCAATACAATGGGTGAATTGCTTGCTAAGAAGGGCTTCTCTCAGCTTGCTGTTGCAGAAACCCAGAAATTTGGTCACGTAACTTACTTCTGGAATGGTAATAAGAGCGGTAAGTTTGATGAGGAATTGGAAACCTATATTGAAGTAAAGTCTGATGTGGTTCCTTTTGAGCAACGTCCTTGGATGAAGGCTGCAGAAGTTACGGATTGCTTGATTGACGAAATTCGTACCGGTAAGTATCAGTTTGTTCGTGTAAACTTTGCAAACGGTGATATGGTTGGTCATACGGGTAGTATGTTGGCCGCTCGCGTAGCCGTTGAAACTGTAGACCTTTGCTTGTCCAGATTGCTTCCTGTATTGGATGAAATGGGTGGTATGGCCATTATTACGGCAGATCACGGCAATGCGGATGAAATGTACGAAATCAAGAAGGGCAAAGTGGCAACCAATCCGGACGGCTCTCCTAAGGCAAAGACTGCGCACACATTGAATCCTGTTCCTTGTATTTTCTATGATAATACGGAGAATAAAGATCAGTACAAGATTCAAGAAGGTACCTACGGCCTTTCTAACTTGGCAGCTTCTGTTGCATTCTTAATGGGTGTGGATAAACCGGAAGCTTGGGATGCAAGCATTATCGGATAAAACATTTTAAACTTTTGCAAACCCTTTTGTGATAAGGCTTTGCGCACAATCAATAAACTCGTTTGAATTGTATTTCCCGGGAAATAATTGTGTAATTCTTGGGAAATCGCTACGATATCTCTCGTACTTAAGGTACAGGGGGAGATCGTAGTTGTCAGACGGGTTTATTTTTTTTTGAAAGGGGGTGAAAGTATGAATCGAGAACCGCGTAAAGCCATTCAGTGTACTTTGAAACATCATTTGGGTACACTTCGTGAGAATGAGAAAGGTTGGAGTCGCGAAGTAAACGTGGTAAGCTGGGAAGGTGCTGCCAGTCGTTTAGATATTCGCGACTGGAGCAAGAATAAAGACCGTTCCAGTAAAGGTGTGACGTTTACGAGAGTCGAAGTGGAACGTCTTCGGGATATGTTGGCAATTCTTAATACGTCTGTAATCGAAGATAGCGGTATTCCTACTCGTATGCAAGATGTACAGGTTGCTTATGAGAAAGAAACGAATACAGCAGAACAGGAAAGTGAACAAGAAAGTCAGGAATATCCTTTCGCATCGGAAGAGGAGTCGGATGCAGACGAAGAACGTGCTGCTGTTTAATAGGTATGAATGGGGGAGAAAACTCACAAGCAAAAGGAGCCCTTCGATGTTTTATCGATGGGCTCCTTCTGTAACTTAGCCGTTCTTCTTGTTGTACTGCTCGAACACCTTCTGGGTAATTCGGCCGCCGATAGAACCATTCTCGCGAGAAGTCTTATCGCCGTTGTAACCCTGATTGAGCTGAATGCCCAATTCATTGGCTACCTCGTACTTCATCTGATTAAATGCACTGTTCTTCTTTGCCATTGTCTTTTCACCACACTTATTAAGAAATAAGCAAGTCTTTTCGAATTGCTGTTCTTATTGTGACAATGGACAAGAAAACCATACCAGGAAAATTATAACATTAAATTCATCATCCAACGCCAGGGTGCCGACAAAATATTGGAAATATAGTAAGAGGGTGCCCCGATCAAATAATGATAAATGGTATCACCGATGCCGGGCAGTTGCAGAATGAGAATGAATCCAAGGAAAATGAACAAACTGTATTTCTCAACGTTGTACAATTTTCTGTAATGCTTATAAGGCAGGAAATTGGCAACTAAACGATAACAGTCAAAGCCGGGGAGCGGCAAGAACAGAAATACCGTTAATGTAATGGAAATATCGAATGCAACCATCAGAATCAAGAGGAATATATAATAGGTTTGGTTGTCCAGCATATTGGTCTTTGCACCGATGAAATACATCAATGCGTAGAGGAAATATAAGATGAACCCCAGGATTAAACCGGCTGCGGGTGCAGACAGAATTTGAATAGCACCGTCTCGCTTTACGTTTTTGTAGTTTCTGGAACTAAATTGGATCGGTTTGCCGAAACCAATGCCCACTAAAAGCATACAAATAAAACCGATGGGATCGATGTGTGCCATGGGATTCATAGTAAGAAAGCCCATATTTGCCGGTGTTTCGTCGCCTAATTTGCGTGCAACCCACGCTTGAAAGAAACCTCGGAATGAAAAGAATAACAACAATCCCGGGATTATAATCAATTTCTCAATCAGCATATTACTCATGTTATTGGATAATGCCAATAAGTCCATTCTTGTGTACCTCCACGGTCAATTTATTGCACAAGTATATCATTTTACCCACCCAAAAGCAAGATTGACGCAAGATACAAAATCTTATATAATACTTAAGTTAAATACACAGGAGGAAGTGGCAGTTTGGAAGGCATTTTACAGGAAATTCACGGATCAAACCTTCAGGATATCAAGTTGGATATCTTTGAGGGTCCTTTCGACCTGTTGCTGACACTTCTGGAACGCAATAAATTGGATATTGCGGATATTTCCGTCAGTATGATTGCGGATCAATATATGGACGTATTACATAACAATTTTGATATGGAAATTGCCAGCGAATTTTTGGTGATGGCCTCCACGTTGCTTCACCTAAAGTCGAGACGACTCTTGCCCAAAGAAGAGAAGGTGGAAGAAGAAATTTCCGAGGAAGAGCTTATTCGTCGTCTGACAGAATATCGCAGATTTAAGAATATTGCGCCGGAAATCGGCAAACTGTACGATCATTGGAGTAAGTCCTATTATAAGATGCCGGAACCTCTTCATTTTCCCCGTGTCTATTTACCGGTGGAGATTGATATGCAGGAATTTAATGATGTATACGCAGAGATTGTGGCACGGAATGTGGAGAAGAAGAACGATAACCGTCAGAAAATGGAACGTATTTTGAAGGTGGAGAAAGTCAGCATTCGAGATAAGATGAAACAGATCGTGTCGAAACTGATCCGTAAGACGAAATCCACTTTTGCGGAAATTTTTGATAAGAAAAAGTCCACCCGTATGGAGCGCGTAACCGGTTTTCTGGCACTTCTTGAATTAGACAGAAGAAAACGTGTCAGCGTGCGCCAGGAAAAGTTATTCGGCGAGATTGAAATTATCCCCGGCGAAGATTTTGGAGACGGCGATATGGCACTTCTGGAGCGGGAAGTTACAGATGAATATGATGGAGAAGATTTGTTGAGTTCGAAAGGGGACTAAGAGATGCAAGAGCTAGATCGTTACAGTAAATCAGAAGCCGTGGCAGAAGCTATGTTATTTGCGGCGGGAGACGTTGTTTCTCTGGAAGACTTGGCCATGGTTTTGACTTTGAAATATAAAGAAGTTGAGAAAGTAATGGAACGTTTGACAGCCCGTTATGAAGCACGCGGTGGCGGACTTTTGATTCGTCGTATTGAGAAGGGCTATCAACTTGCTACAAGACCTGAACTTCACGAAGATTTGCGGGTGTATTTTGAAGAAACATCCACGGCGCCTTTAAGTCGTGCAGCGCTTGAAACCCTTACGATTATTGCCTATAATCAACCGATCACAAGAGGTGGATTGGAAATTATTCGTGGTGTTAATTCGGACAGCGTATTGGCAAAATTGGTGGAGCGTGGGCTGGTATGTGAGAAGGGGCGTTCTGAAAGCCCGGGCCGTCCTATGCTTTATGGTACGACTGAATTATTTTTAAAGAGCACCGGTCTTTCTTCTTTAACAGATTTAGAACAGTATGATCCCGGTGTCCCTGTGCAGACCCAACCAGACGATGAAGAAGTATAATTATATCCTTTGGGATTTCAATGGTACAATCTTAGATGATGTTCAAACCGGTATTGACAGCGTGAATGTATTGCTGTCCGATCGTGGTTTGCCCATTATTCCGTCCAAAGAAGTCTATCGAGCGGTGTTTGGTTTTCCTATTCGGGACTATTACGGCAGACTGGGATTCGATTTTTCCAAAGAACCTTACGAAAAGGTTGCAGTGGAGTGGGTGAATCAATATTTGTCGCGGGTTCAAGAGGCACCCTTGTGTCCCGGTGTTTTTGAGGCGTTGAACTTCTTCCGCGAGCAAAAAATTCCCCAATCCATTCTATCTGCCACTAAATTGGAAATGCTTCAAGGCCAGTTGCAAAATCTGGGTATTCGCACATATTTTGAAGAAGTGATGGGGCTGGATAACATTTATGCAACTTCTAAAGAGGCGTTGGCTTTGTCTTGGAAAGAACGTCACTTCGACGTAGAGGCCGTTATGATCGGCGACACGGTTCATGATTATGAGGTGGCGCAGGCGATGGGGATTGATTGTGTGTTGATTTCCGGCGGGCATCAACCGGTGGATGTGCTGGAAAAATGTGGCTGCCCTGTGTGTGCAAATTTACATGATTTCTATACCCGATTTTAAGAGGTTTCGTAATGAAAAGAACAATGCAATTTTTAAAACAAAACAGCATGATGACCGTTGCCATGATTGCGGCCCTTGTGACCGTATTTTTTGTGCCTGTAGATCGGACGTATTTGGGTTATTTTGATTTTAAAACATTGTCTTGTTTGTTCTGTGTACTGGCAGTTGTCTGCGCATTGAAAGATATCAATTTCTTTTATATGATTGCCCGTAAGATTGTAGAATATTTTCATACAGCTCGTTTGTGTGTACTGGCATTGGTGTATATTACTTTTATAGGATCGATGCTCATTGCCAATGATATGGCATTGCTTACGTTCTTGCCCCTTGGATTCTACGTGCTGCATACTACACATAAGGAAAAATATATGGCCTATGTATTTATTCTTCAGAATATTGCGGCAAATTTAGGTGGGATGCTCACGCCTTTCGGCAATCCGCAAAATTTGTATTTATATACAAGGTTTCAAATTCCCAATGGGGAATTTCTGCGAATTATGTTTCCGCCTTTTTGTTTGGCGGTTATTTTGCTTACGGTTTGCTGTCTTTTTGTGAAAGGGGAGCCGATGATTTTATCTTCCGGTAAGAATCAAGAAGAACATCACCGCCGTAAGACGATTTTGTATATGGCCCTGTTTGCCTTATCGATTGCGATTGTATTTCGATCGATTCCCTATTGGGTTGGATTGATTGTTATTCCTCTTGTACTTTTCTTTGCGGACCGTCACGCCCTTCGTATGGTGGACTATCCGCTCTTGTTCACCTTTGTTTTCTTTTTTATTTTTGCCGGCAATATGGCCAGGATTCCTATGGTACGGGATTTCTTTGGTCTGCTTTTAACCAAAAACACACTGCTGTTTAGCGTTGTGTCATGTCAGTTTATCAGCAACGTACCTTCTGCTATTTTACTGTCCGGCTTTACTGAAAATTATGCAGATTTGCTTGTTGGCGTTAATATTGGCGGAGTGGGTACCTTGATATCGTCTTTGGCCAGTTTGATTACGTTCCGTGAATATATTCGTCATAATCCCGGTCGCACGTTGTACTATATTGGATTGTTTACCTTGATGAATTTTGGCTTTTTAATCCTTATGTTAGGATTTGAGTTTTTGTATCTATCTATGATATAATTTCAGTAGTTCTTTTAATGAGAGGAATTTGGAATATGAATAAAGAAATTGATTTAAAGAAAATAGAGGCAGAGAATAAGGCCTGCGAATCGCAGAAGATTTGCTCCGTTGGCGGACAAGCTTTAATGGAAGGCATTATGATGCTTGGCCCGAATGGTATGTGCCAGGTGGTTCGGGATCCTCAAGGTAAAATGGTGATTGAAACAAAACCGGTGGAGATGCTTACCCGTAAATATAAGCTGTTTGGCCTTCCTGTTGTTCGCGGCGTTGTCAGTTTGGTAGATTCGTTGCGCAGAGGGATGAAAGCTTTGTTTGATTCTGCGGAAATTGCCATGACCGAGGAGGAGAAAGCGGAAGAAGCCGCTTCTCCGGAGGAAAGCGCTCCCAAAGCAAAAAAAGAAATCAAAGAAAAGAAGCCCTCCAAAAAGGCTGTCAAAGGAAAGGACAAGAAATAACCATGGCACAGATCATGAGCGGAAAGGAAGTCAGCGCCGCCCTGCGCGCCCGTATTCTTTCCGATACCCAAGCATTTTTTGAAGCAAACGGCCGCCGTCCCGGTCTCGCCGTCATTCTGGTCGGGGAAGACCCCGCCT
>JAFYOJ010000172.1 GCA_017560225.1 Clostridia bacterium | reverse complement strand
TGGCTGTGCCGGGAAGATTTGTTCTAAGGGGGTGAACGAAATGGCATTATATACAATCGGTGATTTGCACTTATCTTTCTCCGTGGATAAACCTATGGATATTTTTGGTGCTGCTTGGAAGAATCATACCAAAGTCTTGGAAGCGAATTGGCGTGCTAAGATTCAAGCAGAGGACACCGTTGTTTTGGTGGGCGATCATTCTTGGGCGCTGAAGCCGGAGGATGCTGTTTCGGATCTCACTTTTATTCATCAATTGCCGGGCCGCAAGATTTTGATGAAAGGCAATCATGATTTGTGGTGGCCTACTGCCCGGAAATTGCAACAACTGTGCGAAGAACATGGCTTGACCACACTTTCTTTCTTGCAAGGGGATGCCAGCGTGGTATCGGACGGATTGGGCGTCGGTGTGGACGCTGTGGTATGTGGCAGTCGAGGATGGCTTTGCCCGGGTGACCGCGAGTTTGGTAAAATGGACGAAGCTGTATACCGAAGGGAAGGTCTTCGCTTAGAAACCGCTCTTAAAAAAGCACAAAAAGAAAGCGCCCGACTTTGTGAATCGGGACGCCGTGCTGCAATTGTTGGTTTTATGCATTATCCGCCTATGGGGAATGGCAATAACGAAACCATTTTCACTGCTTTATTTGACCAATATGGCGTAGAACAAATATTTTACGGTCATTTACATGGTATCCATGCGCGAGAAGCCAACGAAAAGTCTGCGTCTAATTTGCGTTATCATTTAGTTTCCGGCGACTTCATTGCCTTTGATCCCATCAGAATTGGAAATTAGTTTATCTGTTTTTGCGCTATTCTTAGGAATCAACAAATTCACTGCTTGTGGGATAATTTCAATATTTAAGGGAAGATTACCGCCAAATTCTCCGTCGTAGTCCAATGGGTATGCAATTCCTTCCTTTGCCGGACGAATTTGAACTTGCCGAACACGACGATACTCGAATAGCTTTTCGTTATTTATATGCAGGCCTGACTGGATCTGCATCATCGCCGGTAGGGCAGTAAAGAAATCTAACTTCTTGACAATTAACAACTCCAGAAAACCGTCATTGATTTTTGAATCCGGGGAAATCTTATTAAATCCACCGACACTGGTGGAATTTGTCACGAGGAAGAAATAAACGTCGTGCTGTTCTTCTACGCCATCGATTTCGAAAATTAAAGGCGTTGTTTCAAATTTGTTTTCTAATATTTTCTTGCCGCCTTCTGTTAAATAAGCCATACGACCGAAGGCAGTCTTCATCTCGCTGGGAACGGCGTGTGCAACTTCGGAAAGTAAGCCGCCTGCCGCCACGTTAAAGAAATAGGAATTATTGAAACGCCCAATATCCATCGCCATAGAATGTCTGGCACGAATGGTGTCACAAACCCCTTCTACGGTGCGTGGAAGACCTAAAGCAACTGCAAAATCATTGGTAGTGCCTGCGGGTAGAATCATCAGCGGAATATTACTCTTGCTTTCATACAGACCGGCAACTACTTCGTTTACCGTGCCATCACCGCCAACCGCCAGGACAAAATCGTATTCTCCCGGCTTCAAGGCGGCACACATAACTCTGGCGTCATCTTTCTTATGGGTATAACGTACTTGAATGCCTTGAATATCCTCATCCAACAATAATGTATGCAAAATTTGCAACGCTGTTTTCTGTACGGTTTGTGTACCGGAAGAAGGATTTATTACAACAAAACCATTCATTTTGTATCCACTCCATTCTTACTTCTTAATAGTGGTATGGTAGAACACTTCGGTTTCTGTGTCAAGCTGTGTTATTGCTCGACACGTCAACTTGTTCTCGCCGTTACTCAGACCATCGGAATAGTAACAATACAAAGTATCCTCTGTCGCATAGATATGCGTAATATGCAATTCATTTTCCTGGATTTCTTGAATTAAAGCGGTGCTGCCGTCCGATAAGTTCATTTTATAAAGACCGTTTTGGTTACTGGTATCGCCGGTTCCTTCGTAGTAAACGGTATTGCCCACTACATAATAGGCAGAGGAATATAAAGAAATAGTGGGGAAGAATGCGCCTTCTTCTTTCCCGGTTAAAGAAAGTGCTTGTAGTTGTCGCTTGCCATTTGGCCCGATGGTATCAAAGAACAGCAGATTGTCTTGGATTTGGAAATAATAGGCTTCGTCCATGTACAGGGTGTACAGATTGTTCTCTTCCACGCGATAGATTCCTTTGTCTGCACCGGCAGAGAAAATCAAATCTCCTTGATTGGAGAAAGCCATTTGGTAACGAGAAGGTGCGTTCTCCACTTCTTGCGTATAAACTGCTTCCATTTCCGGCGAGTCGCTATTGGCGTTAAAACGGTAGATGCCGTCTGCGTTGCTGTAATAGACAAAACCGTCATAATAGGCAAGGGAAGTACCCGGTTGAGAACTGATCTGCACGCAAGCCTTGGTGGCAGGATTCAATCTGTAAATCTGTCCATTCTTGTAATTCCGGAAGAAGAGATGGTTGCCACCTGCGATAAGATCGCGAACAGCCCCTTCGTATATGGTGGAAATTGTACCGTTTTGGTAGGCGTAAATACCGCTGCTGCCATCTCTGTAGTATAAATTTCCATTGAGTTCAACCAGTTCAATGCCTGCAGATGTCTGCGTGGGCGTTTCTTTGTCTGGTGTGCGGCTGTTTTGTACTAATTTTACCATTAATGCAATCCCTAAGGTCAGCGCAATTAGTACGCCGCAAACGGTTGCAAACACCCGCAATTGTCGGTTTCTCTTGTTTTTCTGATTTTGTGTTCGTTCTGTAATCCGAGCGTTTTCGGTTTCCGCGCAGAACGCAGCATTATCGCCCTCTAAGAGGATTGTTTCGTGGCTAATGTGCGCTACTTTGGTAGGTCTGTCCAGTAAAATATAGTCCCAATAGTCCGGACAGGAACTCTTAAAATCCTCCCTTAATTGCTGATATACTTCTTTCTTGGATACACCGGGGAATGCGGCGCGCAATACGGCGATTCCTCTCTTTGCTTCCTGTTTAGCGGAATTTGTGTAGTACCCGGATAAATCACCGATATCTTTAAAAGATAAACCGGTGAGTGCGCGCAGCGTCAGAATTAAACCGCGATCGTTCTTTGACTGTAGGATTGTCTTTAAAATCAAAGCCGACGCATTGTCTATTGAAGCATCTGCCGGTACGGAAACCTGTGCATCCTGCAATGCATTCAAGCTCAGTTTGCGGGCTATGTCTAAAATCCAATATTCTCCGTCAAAATTTGTATCAAAGGAGTAGGCGTAAGTACGCACGCGACGGAATGTTTCTACTGCAATTTCCCGTGCTAATCCTTTATCTTTCACCGTTGCCAAAGCAAGGGCATAGACCTTGGTTGCCGTCATGCGGTATAAATCCTGAAAATCTGTTTGAGAACCTTTGCGGATTCCTACGATTAAATACTCTATATTCATACGATACAAATCCTTTCTGTCTTATAACATTGGCGCAAATATATTTAAAATGCCTTGTAATATTTTATACCAAACGGGACGATTCTTCCACGTTTCATACGTAATTTCTCTACATTGTGATTGGGTTTGGATAAAATCATCATGGAGTGTCCGAATGATGGGCGTGCCACAGGTCCATACTGCGTTCTCGTAATGCATATAGAACGATCTGAAATCCATATTGACCGTGCCTACTAATGCCGCCTCGTCGTCACTGACAACATTCTTGGCATGGATAAATCCGGGGGTGTATTCGAAAATTTGTACGCCTGCTTGCAGCAATCTGCCGTAATAAGAACGCGTTAGTGCATACACGTATTTCTTGTCCGGAATTCCCGGCGTCATAATGCGAACGTCAACGCCGCTTATAGCTGCCATACAAAGGGCCGTGGCCATTTCGTTGTCCAACACTAAATAAGGCGTGGTGATGTAAATGTATTTGCGTGCATGGTTAATCATGTGCATATACAAATATTCCATGGGACGGTTGTCCGGATCTAAGGGACCGTCGCACAAAGGTTGTACAAAACCGGGGGCAGTCTGTGCTGTGTCGGCAACTTCAAAGTGGGGAAAATACGGCGACAACTTATCCAATTGATCTTTCTTCTGGGTATACTGTCCGTAATTCCACATTTGCAGAAACATAACGGTCATACTTTGTACTGCCGGGCCTTCTAATTTCACACCGGAATCTTTCCAATGGCCGAAAGCATCCACTAAATTGATATATTCATCGGCAATATTCACACCGCCGGTATAAGCGACTTTGCCGTCAATTACGCAAATTTTTTGGTGATTGCGATAATTGATGTGAAAATGGCTGAGTACGGGTTTCACCGGATTGAACACCGCAATCTTCAAATTTTCTCGCTCGTGTTTCTTTGGAAAGGATTTGTCCAAGGTGGTCATACTGCCTAAGTCGTCATACAATACACGCACTTCTACGCCGGCGGCTGCGCGTTGACATAAAGCGTCATAGAGTTCGTCCCACATCTTGCCTTTGGATATAATAAAAAACTCCAAAAAGATAAAATGTTCCGCTTTCTTGATGGATTCTAATAAAGCAGGGAAGAAGGTGTCTCCTAAATCGTAGTACTCTGTTTGGGTATTCCGGTACAAGGGAAAACCGGAGTTGGAAAGAAATCGGGCGGTTTGTGCTTGGAATGGATATTCCTGCGCCAGTTTCTCAAAGGTCGATTGGCTTTCCGGATGGTCGGGGATGGGAAGTTTCTTTAAAATGGGTACGCGACGTTTGATTCTTCTTGGATTTCGAGCCCCGCCCCAAATATTGTAAAAGACCACACCTAAAATGGGAATGGCCAGAATCATGGAAATCCATGCAATTTTATACGATGGGTTTTGGTTGGTGGAAATTACGTGGATAACGGTAATGGCGCTGATTAACTGAAATAAAATGTAGAAAGAAAGGGCAAATACATTGAAATAAAATAAACTGAATACTAAAAAACACGCCTGTAAAATAATAAACAAAACCATAATCACAAGGCGGACTGTGTTACCTTTCCGGCGCTTGGGACGAGTGGATTTTGGTATATTATTCGGATTTTTTTGCGTTTGCGTATTCATAGGATATATCACCAGAATATATTATATACACTTATTCCTTTCTTTGCAAGAAAGGGCGAAATTAAGAGTAGATTTTTTTTGTGCAAGGGTGTATAATATTTAATCGGTAGTGGACTGCCATTATAGACTTGAGGAGGTTATGTGGATGTATGCTATAGGAAATGATCACGCAGCTATTGAGCTCAAAGAGATCATTAAGAAGCATTTGGAAGCAAGAGGCATTGCGGTCAAGGATTTTGGCACCAATGAGAATGTTTCCTGTAATTACACGGATTATGCAGAAGCGGTTGCCAATGCAGTCGCAAAAGGGGAATGTGAACGGGGTATTTTGATTTGCGGTACCGGCGTAGGTATTTCCATTGCGGCGAACAAAGTAAACGGTATTCGTGCATGTTGTTGCTCGGAGCCTTTCTCCGCAAAGTTGTCTAAGCAACATAACAATTCTAATATTCTTTGCTTCGGTGCCCGCGTAGTTGGCTCTGAACTTGCAAAGATGATTGTGGACGCTTGGATCGATGCTGAATTTGAAGGCGGTCGTCATCAGACTCGTGTGGATATGATTTCTGCCATTGAGTCCAGAAACTAATTAAGGTTGTAAGCCGGCCTGCAGCACTTGCGGGTGGGTTGAGATAATATTTTACAATAATAATATAAATTGGAGGAATTAAACGATGGATAAGTTGAAGATGCTTGATTTACAGAAGAAAGCTACAATCATCCGTAAGCACATCATTGATGAGGTATTCTCCGCAAACTCCGGACATCCGGGCGGATCTCTTTCTTGTGCTGACATTTTGACTACACTCTATTTTGACGAAATGCGTGTAGATCCCAAGAACCCGAAGGATCCTAACAGAGACCGCTTCGTTCTTTCTAAGGGTCACTGTGCACCTGCACTTTACGCTACTTTAGCACTTAAGGGCTTCTTCCCTGAGTCTGATTTGAATACATTCCGTAAGGTAGACAGCTATTTGGAAGGTCACCCGAACATGGATTACGTTCCCGGCGTAGATATGTCTACCGGATCTTTAGGTCAGGGTATTGCAACTGCTGTTGGTATGGCTTTGGCTGCAAAGATCGATAAGAAAGATTACCGTGTATACTCTATCTTGGGTGACGGTGAGATTGAAGAAGGTCTTGTTTGGGAAGCTGCTATGGCTGCTGCACACTACAAGCTGAATAATTTGGTTGCATTTGTTGACTACAACGGTCTTCAGATCGACGGTAACATTACCGACGTTATGAATCCGGAGCCGATCGCAGACAAGTTCGTTGCATTTGGCTGGAACGTAATCGCAATCAATGGTCATAACTATGCTGAAATCAAGGATGCACTTGAGGCTGCTAAGAAGTCTGACAAGCCTACCTGCGTTGTTGCACGCGATATTAAGGGTAAGGGCGTTTCCTTCATGGAAGGCGACTACGGCTGGCACGGTAAGGCTCCGAACCAAGAGCAAAGAGACCAGGCAATCAGTGAGCTGGATGCAAAGCTTGCTGAGATTGAAGCAGAAATCGCAAAGGAGGCGTAATCATGGGTAAGGTAGCAACAAGAGAAGCATACGGTAGCGCACTTGCACAGTATGGCGCAGACGAGAGAGTTATTGTATTGGATGCGGACCTTTCTAAGTCCACCAAGACAGATACATTTAAGAAAGTATATCCTGAGAGACATTTCAATATGGGTATTGCAGAAGCAGATATGATGTGTATTGCAGCAGGTCTTGCTTCCACAGGTAAGATTGTTTTTGCCAGCACATTTGCAATTTTTGCTGCTGAGCGTGCTTGCGAACAGATTCGTAACTCCATTTGTTATCCCAAGTTGAACGTTAAGATTTGTGCAACGCACGCTGGTCTTACTGTAGGTGAGGACGGCGCTTCCCACCAGTGTATTGAAGACTTGGCTATTATGAGAGCACTTCCCAACATGACCGTTATCAGTCCTTGTGATGAGATTGAAACCAATCTTGCTATTAAGGCTGCTATGGAATTGGATGGTCCTGTATACGTTCGTTTGGGCCGTTTGGGCGTAGAAGCTGTTCACGGCGAGGACTTCAAGTTTGAACTTGGTAAAGGTGTTGTTGTGAAGGAAGGTACAGACCTTACTTTGGTTGCAACCGGTTTGATGGTTCAGGAGTCTTTGAAGGCAGCGGCTATCTTAGCAGACAAGGGTATCAACGCACGCGTTGTAGATATTCATACCATTAAGCCGATTGACAAGGATCTCCTTGTTAAGTGTGCAAAGGAAACCGGCTTGATTGTAACCGTTGAAGAACACAATATTGCAGGCGGTTTGGGCGGCGCAGTTTGCGAAGTGCTTGCTGAGAACTATCCTTGCAAGGTAAAGATGATCGGTGTTGAAGAGAAGTTCGGTAAGTCCGGCGTTCCGGCTGCACTTCTTGAGAAATACGGTCTTACAGCACAGCAGATTGCAGATAAGGTAATTGCTGCAAAGAACTAATTAGGAGGTTGTTCGTCTATGATTAAGAGAAAGAAACTCTCTATGGACGGTAATACCGCAGCGGCCCATGTGAGCTATGCTTTCACGGAAGTTGCAGCGATTTATCCCATTACACCGTCCAGTGTTATGGCGGAATTAACAGATGCTTGGTCTGCTACAGGCCTGGACAACATCTTCGGCGATAAGGTTAAGGTTGTAGAAATGCAATCTGAAGCCGGTGCTGCCGGTGCTGTTCACGGAAGCTTGGCAGCCGGTGCATTAACTACCACTTATACCGCTTCTCAGGGTCTTTTGTTGATGATCCCCAATATGTATAAGATTGCCGGTGAACTTCTGCCCAATGTTATTCACGTATCCGCTCGTTGTGTGGCATCTCATGCCCTCAATATTTTCGGTGACCACTCTGACGTATATGCTTGTCGTCAGACCGGTTACGCAATGCTGGCTGAGTCTAATCCTCAGGAAGTTATGGACTTGGGCGCAGTTGCGCATTTGTCTACTATTAAGGGTCGTGTTCCGTTCCTGAACTTCTTCGATGGTTTCCGTACTTCTCACGAAATTCAGAAAATTGAAGCGTGGGATTACAAAGATCTGGAGAAGATGGTGGATAAGAAAGCAATTGCAGCTTTCCGTGCCCGTGCTTTGAATCCGGAACATCCGGTTCTTCGCGGTAGCGCTGAGAACGGCGATATCTTCTTCCAGCACAGAGAAGCTTGCAACAAGTATTATGATGCACTTCCTGCTATTGTAGAAGAATATATGAACAAGGTAAATGCCAAGATCGGTACTAACTATAAGTTGTTTAACTACTATGGTGCGCCGGATGCAGACCGTGTAATTATTGCAATGGGTTCTGTTTGTGACGTAGCGGAAGAAGTAATCGACTATATGAATGCACACGGCCAGAAGGTTGGTCTTGTGAAGGTTCGTTTGTACCGTCCTTTCTGTGCAGATAAGTTGATTGAAGCCCTGCCTAAGACAGTTAAGAAGATTGCTGTATTGGATCGTACGAAAGAGCCCGGCTCTTTGGGCGAACCTTTGTACTTGGACGTAATGACAGCTTTGGCTGCAAACGGTGTGACAGGTATCAAGGTGGTAGGTGGTCGTTACGGACTTGGTTCTAAGGATACGCCTCCGGCTTCTATCTTCGCTGTATATGAGAACTTGGCAAAGGATGCGCCGAAGGATCATTTTACCATGGGTATTGTGGACGACGTAACCAAACTTTCCTTGAAAGAGAAGAAGGCACCCGATACGTCTCCTAAGGGCACCATTTCTTGTAAGTTCTGGGGTCTTGGCGGTGACGGTACCGTAGGTGCAAACAAGAACTCTATTAAGATTATCGGTGATCATACGGATAAGTACATTCAAGCGTACTTCCAGTATGACTCCAAGAAGACCGGTGGTGTTACCATTTCTCACTTGCGTTTTGGTGATAAGCCTATTAAGTCTTCTTACTATATTAACAAGGCGAACTTCGTTGCTTGTCACAACCAGGCATACTTGACCAAGTACGATATCGTTTCCGACATTAAGCCGGGCGGTACTTTCTTGCTTGACTGTCAGTGGTCTGGTGCAGAGTTGGATGCGCATTTGCCGGCTTCTGTGAAGTCTTATATTGCAAACAACAAGATTAAGTTCTATACCATCAATGCAACCAGCCTTGCAATTAACAAGATTGGTAACGCAAAGGTTAAGAATACCATTTTACAATCCGCATTCTTTGCACTGGCTGCTATTCTTCCGAAAGACGAAGCTATTGAGTATATGAAGAAGA
>JAFYOJ010000016.1 GCA_017560225.1 Clostridia bacterium | reverse complement strand
TTTATAATACACTTGAGTGCCCTTCTTTGTCAACCCATTCCGAGTAGACGAAACGACTGTAAGCCCGGGCAGAAAAGAGGTAAAATAGAAATTTTACAAGGGTTTGGAATTATGTTATACTTCAGCACATAGACTTATTTGATGAGGTGTTGTCTATGAATCTCCCCAAGGGTGCACATATTCATTTTATCGGCATTGGCGGCTCCAGTATGAGCGGCCTTGCTTTGCTTGCTTTGCACGCAGGTTACCGTGTTTCCGGCTCTGATCGGGCCGCCGGCGCAGTTACCGCCATGCTGGAATCCAAAGGGGCTACGGTGATGATTGGACAGTGCAGGGAGAATATCACCTCGGATATAGATTTAGTGATTTATACCGTGGCTGTGGGCGCGGATAACCCGGAGTTATTGGCTGCGAAGGAATTGGGAATTTCCGTCATTGAGCGAGGCCGTTATTTAGGCTTGCTCTGTCAGGAATATGCCTATCCGGTTGCCGTTTCCGGTACCCACGGAAAGACTACCACCACGGCCATGATCGGCGGCATTATGCTGGCGGCCGGCAAAGATCCTGCCATTCATTTAGGGGGAACTTTTCCTTTGATCGGCGGCAGCGTTCGCCCTTCTTCCGGAGATTATTTCGTGACGGAGGCTTGTGAGTACCACGCTCACATGTTGGAGCTGGCACCTTTTGTCACGGTGCTGCTGAACGTGGAAGCGGAGCATTTGGATTATTATAAAGACTTAGAGGAGATCAAGGCGGCTTTTGTGAAGTTTGTTCGTTTATGTCCCCCGGAGGGTTTCTGCGTGGTTTGCAAAGAAGATGCCGATGCTTATGACGTGGCTTTACAGGCGAATTGCCGGCAGATTACATACGCTTTGAAGGCATCCGGCTTAGCGGCCGATTATGAAGCCGATTGTTTAGAGGAATCCTCTGACGGCATTGCTTTTCGTTGGTATAGTGTTGGCGATACAGAGGGCCACGATGTGAAGTTACACGTGCCCGGTCGTCACAATGTGCTGAACGCCTTGGCTGCCGTGGCGGTTTGCCATACGCTGGGTTGTTCCCCGGAGGCTATTTGCGAAGGTCTTGCTTTATTTACAGGCACCGGTCGTCGTTATGAGAAAGTTGGTGTAGTGCGAGGTGCTACGCTCATTGACGATTATGCCCATCATCCCACAGAAATTGCTGCCACTTTGGCTGCTGCCCGTGCTTCTGTCGCTGAGGGCGGTCGTGTGCTGGCCATCTTCCAAGCCCATACCTATTCCAGAGCCCTTGCTTTTAAAGAAGAGTTTGCAACGGCATTGGGGCTCGCCGATCGAATCTTCGTAGCGGATATTTATGCGGCTCGGGAACCGGACCCGGGCACGATTTCCGGTAAAATGATGGCAGATGATTTTGTGAGAGCCGGGCTTCTCGCCTCCTATGAAGGTGACTTTGAAGCTATTGCCCGGGCTGTATCGGCGGAACTGCGTTCCGGCGACTTAATTATTTCCCTTGGCGCAGGCGACGTGAATAAGATTCTGAAGATGATTCGATAAATACTGTAAGAAATACTATAGAACTATACGATTGGGCGCCAATGAACGAAATTGGGAGCTTTGCGCCCAAAGATTGGGCCTCACACTCTCCCAAATGCGAGCTTCCGCCCAAAAAAGCCTGTTTTTGCCTTAAAAATCCACGAAATTATCAAAAAGACCCTAAAAATTGGGCGCAAATGACACAACTTTAATCATTCGCGCCCAAACGAGTTGTGCAAACCAAAAACCACCCCGTCTTGCATCACTGCCAAGACGGGGTGGCCTCATCGTATCAATATAACTTATTTCCGAATCGCGTACTTATTCTTCTTAGATGCATCCATTTCGTTGAGCAACTGAATAGAACCACGTACCACACAGTGTTGCGGATCTTCTGCCACCGTGACATCTACACCCGTGCTCTTGCGTACCAGTTCGTCGAAACCTGCAATCAACGCACCGCCACCGGTCATCACAATACCTTTGCCGTAAATATCGGCAGAAAGCTCCGGCGGTGTCTCCTCCAGGACTGCATGAATACCGTCCACAATGGGCAGTGCCGTTTCAATCAAAGGCTCGGTGATTTCTTCAGACGTAACAACACGCTCGCTGGGAAGACCTGTAATCAAGTCACTACCGCGAATCTCCACAGAATTACTGCGAATACCGTGGTACAAATTACCAACTTCACGCTTAATCAACTCAGCGGTGCTGTCACCGATCAGCAGATTGTGTTTCTTCTTTAAATAGTTCTTAATCGTCTCATCAAAACTATTACCGGCAACTTTAACACTCTTGCTGGTAACGATACCTTCGTAGGAAATAACAGCGATGTCCGTAGTACCGCCACCTACGTCAATAATCATATGACCGGAGGGACGGGAAATATCCAGCCCTGCACCTACGGCAGCAGCCAAAGGCTCCTCTACCAAGAACACACGGCGGGCGCCGGCTTCCAAGGTCGCTTGCTCTACAGCTCTGCGCTCTACGTTGGTAGTCTTACTGGGGATACAAATAATAACGTCCGGCGGAAAAATCTTCTTCAAAGGATTCTTAATCGCCTTATTCACAAAATATCGAATCATATGTGCCGTGATGGTGTAACTGGAAATAACACCGTTCTGTACCGGCTTTACAGTCGTAATATCAAACGGAGTACGGCCCATCATGGAGCGTGCCTCGTCACCTACCGCAACCACTTCATTGGTACCGTCCTTAACGGCAACAATAGAAGGCGCCTTAATAATAACGTCCTTCTTGCCAACGCTGACAAGCACCGTTGCTGTTCCTAAATCGATTGCCATATTTTGCTTAAAAAAACTCACTGCAAAACCCTCCCGGGAAATATTTTATGAACTATATTATCATATCACATCTTTCCCCCACCGTCTACACTTTCTTTACCCGAAAGGCAATTTCTCTATGAGCAAAGTATATGCAAACCCCTTGCGTTATAGGATATCCACTTCCCGGTGAAATTCGCACACCTTCTACAAAAGTACCGTTTTCAGAGCCATGATCCGTCAAAATCCACTCTCCTTGGGAAAACGAGATAGAGGCCTGGACCCGACTGACAACCGGGTAAGGCAAGAGAAAACCCACCTGATTCAAATCACGCCCTATCAAAAAACGATCGTTTTGGGTAAAATGGGTAGCAAAATCCAAATAAAGATTTCTGCCTTTCAGCATCCCCATTCCTTCCAAATGAATGCGCACTTTCTGCTTGCGCAAAGAAGATCCCTCACGTGCCGGCACATGAAACATTCTGCGAAGTCCTTCAATCAAAGGATGGGTGGTACTGCAAAAAGGTCCCAACTGTTGCCTCGCAAACACAAAAGGATTCCCCCCATAATCTTGCTGTAACAACATTTGGTCTTCCCACCGACTGAATTCCCCCACCACATTAGAAAGTGCCTGCAATGCCTGCATATCGGTTTCATACACCCGAAGGGAAAGAACTGCCAACATATCGCTCACGCGAAAAGGAGAAGTTTCTCCCAGCTCCCCGATTCCCGGAATGTACACAAAAGAAACATCCGTGATGCCCGTCCCCACAAAAACACAATCCACATCCCAGACAACGTCATAGATATGCATTTGGTTGCTTTGCAGATCTCCAAGAAACCGACCCAGACGCTCCGTAAAAGCCAGAAAGGCCGATAAATCAAAAATTTCGTGTTCCAAATACGCCTTAAAAGACTCTTGGTGACGAATATTCAACACGTAATGATCCCCTTCTCGCAGCAGCTCACCACCCCCCACAATGCCCTCCACTTTATTACTCCATGCGACAATGTTCTTCTGAATCGTATTCAAATCATCCGGATGGGAAAAGGAAATACGGCAACAACCCCGTTCTCGATCTATATGCATCAAAACGCCCCCTCACATATCCAACATTGCAGCATCCGTTTTCTCTCGAATCTTATCGAAAATTCCTTCCGCTAAATCCATAATAAATCCTCGAAAGATCAAAGCCAGCGTAACCAATACCGCAATAATGATAATAATTTCCACCGTGCCCATACCGGACTTATTTCGACAAATCCGATACCGGAATGAACCCCAAAACCACCTTACAGACTTAAATAATCCCATCATAAATCCCCCTTTATATTTGGATCAATTGAATCAGTGCCGGCGCAAGCAACACTAAAACCATGGCAAGCAACGCCAGCGCACCCGGAATCAACAAAAGCGTAGTCGCTTCATCCGCCAGTTTTGTAGCAATATCCCGTCTTTGCGTACGGCTTCTTCCTGCAAGTTCCATAAACAAGGCCGCCAACTCTTGATTTCCTTTCCTGTAATTCTGCACCAAAGCACAGACAAATGTGCTGACAGCCGGAATGCACAGCTTCTCTGACATACGCTGAAACGCACTGACCGGATCTCCTGTATACCTCTGTTCATATTGTTCAAAAACACCGGACAATTCTCGATATAAAGGTCTGCGTACATCTTTTCCGGACAAACTGCGTTTCAGTGCATCCCACAGAGAAACACCGGCCGTCAACAGCAAAGAAACACTCGTCAAATACTCCGCCATATCCATTGCAATCATACGGCTTTCCCTTTGCTTCTTCCGAGACGCTTGCCACAAAGGAAAGAAGAAGCCTGCAATACTTCCTATCAAAGCCATGACTACGCAGAATCCAAGTGTGTTTCCGGCAAACAAACACAACACCAACATAAAGGCACCTACCCCCAGTGCCATTCCATAAGATTTCTTCATAAGCACCCCCTTAATAACGAATCCGACCCAGGAATTCTCCCAACAAAATAGCCAATCCTAACAAAACACAAGCGCCAATCAACAGAATTAAACCAAGTCCTGTTTCCAATCCTGCCGCATAGGATGGAGCCATCCATCGAATGGTGATTACGGATACAACCGGCATCGCCATAATAATTCGATGATTGTACTTGGGCAAATTCAAAATCCGAGTAATTTCTGCCTCCGTATCTTGTTTCATCCGCAATGTCGCTGCAACCTGCCGAACCAATTCAACTAAATTAACACCCGCAGGGATGCCTGCCAATAACACAGTACTAAACAGCTTTATATCCGGGTGATCGCACCGATCTGCCAATTCTTCAAACACGCGCTCCACCGGCCAATTTAGCCGCAGCAATTGTTCCATTCGAGCAAATTCTTTTGACAGCAACGGATATTCCCCCGGGGGTTGTTCTGCAATATCCCGAACACATTGATTCAAACTCAATCCGGCGGTTAAAGAACCGGAGAAAACCACTAATATATCTGCAAACTCTTTCTCCAAGCGCCGATCAAAACGAGCAATCAATCCCTTTCTAATCTTCCAACATACAAAAGGACCGGTCAAAACCGTCACAAGCACCCCAAGCCACAGATTCCGAAAGAAAGACCACATACACAGATAAATGCAGCATAGCGCGCATGCAACCAATAAAGCCAATGGTATATAGGCACACTTTCTGATTTTCTTCTTTCTAAACCCACGTTTTGTCATATTACGCCACCCGCCTTAATTGAATCTCGCCCTGTTTCATGCCATCCAATGCGCAAATCTCCCGCACGTACCGTTTAGGTCCCTCTCTCGCTAAATAAACAATCAAATGGACACCGGATACAAGCATCTGTCGGATTGCCCCGCTGCTGACGTGACCTTCCCATAAAGCCATGGTTTCCAAACGCACCAACATATCTTTACAGCTATTGGCATGGGCCGTAGACATACACCCCTCGTGACCGGTACATAGGGCTGTCAGCATTTCCAAGGCACTTTCATCCCGCACTTCGCCGATAATCAATCGATCCGGTCGCATGCGAAGGGCTGCTTTAATCAAAGTCCGCATCTTAATTTCGCCCTTCCCCTCCGTATTGGCATTGCGGGTTTCCAGACGGACCACGTTGCTCTGAGACAGGCGTAACTCCGCAGAATCTTCAATGGTGAGAATCCGTTGGGAATCAGGAATGTACCCTGCCAGCATATTCATAAAAGTAGTCTTTCCGCTGGAAGTACCGCCTCCGATAATAATGTTCTTCCGCGCTTCCACGGCGCGAATGAGAAAATCCGCCTGTGCTTGTGTCAGTGTCCCACCGGCAAGCAGCATATCCATATCAAAAGGCTTCTCCGCAAACTTCCGAATGGTTACCACAGGCCCATTCAGTGCGACAGGAGGTAATACCGCATTCACCCGGGCGCCGTTCATCAGCCGGGCATCTACAATGGGATTGCTTTCATTCACGGTGCGATTCACCCAAGCAATCATAGTTTGGATTAAATGAAACAGTTTCTCTTTATCGTGAAAACGTTCCTCACACCGTACCAGTTCCCCATTTCGTTCCAGAAAAATCCCGTCAGTGCCGTTAATCATAATTTCGTTGACCGTGGGATCTTCTAAAAAAGGTTGTATAATACCAAGCCGCCGTCGATTGTTATAAACGCCGGCAGCAATTTGTTCCCGGTCCAAACGAATCATAGGAATTCGCTGTTCCAGGCTATCTAAACATTCATCAATGAGTTTTCGTAGTTCTTTGTCGGAATAATGCTTGGACAAATCCATGCGACTGCACAAATTTTGGTCCACAATTTCCAAAATATGCCTACTATCCAAGTGACTTCCCTCCCCCGAAGAAAGATACGCTCGTTCCGAGCGGCTACTTAGATTGTAGCACGATGGTAAAATGCAGGTCAATCAAAACCGTTCGACCAATTTCGACCCGCTTCGACTTATTTCGTCGTTTGTGATACTGTATATAAAAGATTGGACAACTGTCCAAATTGAGCGGGCGTCAACACTTCCCCGCGAACTTTATCATCTAAATCCATTTTACCTAAAGCATCTGCAACTTGCTCCCGGGTAACCCCTAAATAAGGAGCATTGGCAAGGGCGTTGGCAAGCATTTTACGCCGCTGACAGAAAGCGGCCCGCACCACTTTGAAGAAGTAATCTTGATTCTCCAACACAAAAGGCGGATTCTCCCGAACATCCAAACGCACCACTGCGGAATCTACATTGGGCTGGGGAATGAAACAATGAGCACCTACGTGCATGCAAATACGAGGCTCGGAGAAATACCCTACCGCCACCGTAATAGCGCCGTAGTCTTTACCGCCACTTTTCGCCGTCAAGCGCTCCGCCACTTCTTTTTGAATCATAAACGTAAGCGAAGACAACTCCCCTGCGTACTGTTCCAGGAACATCATAATAATGGGCGTGGTGATATAGTAAGGCAGGTTTGCTACGACTTTGACACGGGATAACCCGTGGGCCTCTTTCAATTCTGCAATCCGCTCGCCGATATTCATCTTCATAACATCCTCAAAATACACAGTAAGATTGGGATGTAATTTACATAAAGCCGTAAGGGGCTCCATTAAAGAACGGTCAATTTCAATAGCCGCCACGAAGCCGGCTTCCTCTGCCAGCATACCGGTCATAACACCTAAACCGGGACCAATTTCAATAACTAAATCTTCTTTGGTAATTTGGGCATACGAAACAATTTCCCGAACAACCTCTAAATTGTTCAGGAAATTCTGTCCAAGGCTTTTCTTCGGGGCAATCCCGTAGGCCGCCATCATATCTTTCGGTGAATAGGTATTCCCCATTATCGGATAAACACCTCGTTCCCTTGTCGCAAAGAGAAAATATCCACGGACTGATCGTCCAAAATATAAATCGTCACGTCACGCAGTCCCCACTGAATAGACAAATCGTAGGACTCCATAAACAAGTCAATCTTGTTGCCCTTGATTGCGCCGCCAATATCCCAAGCGATGGCAAAACCGTAATCGCCGAAACCGGGCTGATTGGTCTTTACGTACACTTTCGTGCCCAAAGGAATGACTTTCGGGTCTACCGCAATAACGCCCGGGCGGGCTCTGTTACCGGTATAAGTGGTATAACCCCACTTACCGTCCGGAATATACGCCGTCGCCACACCGCTGATTGCGCTGGAATAGGTTACCTGCTGTCCTCTGGAATTAGAGAAAGAATATTTCTCATTATATGCGATTACTTGATGAACCGGCTCGGTTCGTGTGGTTCCCACCAAAGTCTTGGACACCTGCACGCCGTTCTCATAAACAATCTCATAGGTACGTACGATACTGCCGTTCTTAGCAGGGGTACGGGTTACGTACTCGCCGGCCATCAGGCTCTTATCTAATACGTATTTCGTCTGCGCCCACAAAGTTTCACTTTCTGTAACCGTCTTCTTAGAAACACGCACCAACGTTACATTCATACCGTCTGTGGGCATATCGTCTGCCTGGGCACCGGACAAATGATCCAAAGTATCAAGGGCAAACCCGTTATCTTTAAGGGCTTCAGAAACGGTGTCACGGTCGGTGAAAATAGGATAAGTCTTACCGTCTACCTGTACACTGAACTGTACTTTATCCTCTGCGGGTGCTTGAAGCACGCCGTTTGTTTCAGTAGTAACAGACAGAATCACCATCTTATCCGCAACTTGGGCTCTTGCATCTGTAATACCCAAAGAGAAGAGACATGCACCTGCAAGCACTGCCACAGCCAAAACGCCTGCGCAGCATCCTACAAATCGCATTATTCGTACTAATTTCGGTGAAATCATCTGCATAACTTCTCGAAATACATCCTCTCTTGTTACTACAAAAAGTGTTTTCCGGGCATAGCCCCACACGATGTAATTTTATTATATTGCCCTTTTCCCTGTCAAACAAATCACAAAAAGTTCACTGTTTTTTGTGCATATTGCACAATTTCAATTTATAAAAACCCTCTTTACAACTCAATTTATAGGCTATATGCCATAAAAAGTCCTTGCGTTGGCAGAAGTCAACGTTTCCACTTCCGAAACACTTTTCCCAAGAATTTCCGCCATTTTACCGGCCACCAAAGGTAGATACGCCGAAGTATTCCGCGTACCCCGGTGGGGTTCCGGCGTCATATACGGACAATCCGTCTCCAACATCAAGCGATCTTTCGGAATCCCCCGGAGAATCTCCGGGAATTTCTTGGCATTCTTAAAGGTAATGGCGCCGCCGAAGGAGAAATAGCACCCTTTTCCCGCCAAAATCTGTGCAAACTCCAAACTTCCGCTGTAGCAGTGGAACACCACTTTTCCCCCGAAGGCGCCGTGCTTGTCCAAAAGTTCCAAACAATCCTCGTGGGCATCGCGGTCGTGGACCACCAAGGGGAGTCCCACCTCCAAGGCAATCTCAATGTGGCGGGTAAAATTCTCTTTCTGCACATCCCGGGGCGAAAAGTCATAGTAATAGTCTAAACCAGTTTCCCCAATAGCCACAATTTTATGCCCGGCAGCCGCCCCCTTTGCCGTCAGCCGGCGAATTTCTTCGTAGTCCGTGAGCGCCGCACTGCCTGCTTCATGGGGATGAATCCCCGCCGTACCATATATATAAGGAAACTTCTTGCTAAGTGCCATAATCTTATGAGTAGTGGCAATATTCTGAGCCGCATTGACAATATAGGAAACACCGGCAGCCTGAACGTCGTCCAAGCACGCCGCTAAATCTTCCGCATATTTCTCATCATCATAATGGGCATGGGTATCAATCAACATTGGAAACTCCTTCTAATAACTTGTCCACCACATAAGACGCACACAAAAGACCGGCCACAGAGGGCACCGTAGAAATACTGCTGATCACTTTCCCTTGTTCAGGCTCATAATCCGGCTTACAATTAACGCGTGGCGCTTTGGACAGGAGCACCGGGACATTGGTAATCCCCATTTTGCGAAGGCGCGTGCGCATCACCCGAGCCAGCGGGTCCCCTTCCGTTTTGGCAATATCTGTAACGGTAAAAGACCATGGATCCACCCGATTACCCGTTCCCATGCAGCAAATCACCGGAACGCCTGCCTCTTTCGCTTGCTCAATAATCTGAATCTTCCCTTGCACATCATCGATGGCATCCACCACAAAGTCAAATTTCGTAAAGTCAATTAAATCTTTTGTTTCCGGCCCGTAAAATACTGTATAGGTATCAACCTTGACACCCGGATTGATATCCAACATCCGCTCCCGCGCCACCGCGGTTTTCTCCCGGCCCACCGTGCTGTGTAAAGCAACCAGTTGTCGGTTAATATTGGATACGGAAACCACGTCGCCATCCACAAGGGTAAAATGGCCGATGCCGGCCCGCACCAGCGCTTCCGCGCAATACGAACCCACACCGCCCAAACCGAATAACAAGACCGAGCAAGATTGCAATCTCGCAACAGCTTTATCTCCGATTAGCCTTTGTGTTCTTTCTACAAAATCAAAGTACATTCTGTAAGCCTCTTTCGCAACTTATGTTAATCCTTGGACATTCTGCAAACGACGCGGACAATGCTCCGCAAGAAACGCGGCAGCTTTACAACAACCACTTTCACCCTTCTCACCTCGCAACAGCAGTTCCGTTATCAAGGTATTCTGTGGGCGGGTAAAATGTTACCGAGCAGACGGACAAAGTTCTTTCAAACAACATTCCCCACATTGCGGACGCCTTGCAATACAAACTTTCCGCCCGTGGTACACCAAGCGATGACAAAAGCCCAACGCTTTCTCCGGATTGGGACCGTCCGGCGGAATCAGTTTCCGCAAATCCCGTTCAATTTGAACAGGATCTTTTTTCTTTGTAACGCCAAGCAACCCGCAAAGTCGTGTCACGTGGGTATCCACTACGTAAGCCGGCTTCCCGTACAGCTCGCCCAATACTAAATTGGCAGTCTTACGGCCCGTACCGGCCAGTGCCGTCATAGCTTCCATAGTATCCGGCACTTCCCCGTTATGCCTTTCTATCAATTGCTGACAGCAAAGTTTAATATTCTTAGCTTTGTTCTTGTATAATCCCGTGGAACGGATGTAGGATTCAATCTCCTCCACCTCTGCTTCCGCGAAAGCTTCGGCATTGGGGAACCGTGCAAACAAAGCCGGTGTTACCATATTCACCCGGGCATCCGTACACTGTGCCGACAATTGGGTGCTGATCAAAAGTTCCAGAGGCGTTCGCCAATCAAGGGAACACCGTACCTCCGGATATTCTTGTTCTAATTGCGCAATAATCTGATCCAGCTTACTCCGACGCATCCAATACCACCGTAATATCCATATATTCTTGGGTAGACGTACGGAAGATCTTAATTACAACCGTGTCACCCGGATTATAGCGACGCAAGAATTTGCGCAAATGCGCATACTTTACAATCTTCTCGCCACCCACTTCACAAATAATATCTTTCGCCTTAATCCCGAATTTCTCGGCACAACTTCCGTCCGTAACGTCGGCAATGTAGGCACCGGTAGGCCAATTCTGTTTACCTGCCTCTTCCGGCGTATATAAGGTATTCACTTCAACCCCCAACATAGGCTTCACATATTTACCGTATTTTTCAAAGGACTCCACAAGGCGGGTAATAGTATCTACGTGAACCGCAAAACCCATATTCTCATAGGAAGCGGATACAATCTTACTTTCACAAATACCGATCAGTTCACCCTTCGCATTGAGGAGCGCACCACCGCTGTTTCCCGGGTTAATGGCCGCTGTCACCTGAATCAACTCATAGACCGTACCGTCTTCAAAGGTAATGGCCCGATCCAAACCGCTGATAATACCTTCGCTAATGGAATTCATAAATTGAATGCCCCCGGGGCTGCCGATTGCCACAACAGGCTGACCAATCTCCAAACTGTCAACGTCTCCGAATTCGATAGGGGTAAGACCCTTGGCATTCACACGGATCAAAGCCAGATCATTCTCGGTATCATAACCCACAATTTCCGTTACTGTATAATATTCCGTAAGATCTGTATTGAAATAAACCACGATTTTGTAATTACTGCTGATGGTATTACGCGTAGATCCTAAAGCCTTTTGAACAACGTGGTGATTTGTCAAAATCAGACCGTCTTCGGAGTAAATAACGCCGGCGCCTTGGGATACAATGGCTTCCGCCGTTTGGGACCAAGGTGTGCCCGATGACATCTGGTATACAGCAATACCCACAACAGATTTAGAGGCTTTTGCATAAATTGCCGTAGCCGAAATCTCTCCATTCACCTGAATATTGACGTTATCCGACGGCTTTACCGTCTCCCCCCCTACCGTAACATCGTTTTGGGTGGGGTAAGGGTTCTGTACAACTGTCATATACTTATTAATAAACCGCGACATAACACTCTGCTTCGCAGAAGGATACATGGTAAGTAAACCCACAAGGAATGCAAGCAAAACAAAAGTAACCACCACAGAAAGAACAACACTGAGGAAAACCATTCCAATCCCGGATTTTGATTCAGGCTCTTCCTCGATTTTCTTCCGTTTCTCTTCCTGACGCTGCGCTTTATAGGCCGCCTTCAAACGTTGAATTTCTGCTTTGTAGTCCACTTCTTCTCCGGCAATCACTTCCGACTCAGAAACCACCTGCACAGGAATTTCTATATCTTGTACACCATCTTCTTGCACTTCCGTTTCCTCCGGAATAGAATCCACTTCATACTCGCGTTCAAAATCTGTCATACGTGTTCCTCCTCATTTCGAGTTTGTTTTGGTTCTTGGGTGGGAATGGTGAAAATAAATTTAGATCCAACTCCCAATTGACTTTCCACGCGAATGGAGCCACCGTGAGCTTTCATAATGTTCTTCACCAAAGACAAACCAAGACCGGTACCTTTCTTATCCAGACCTCTGGACTGGTCCACCTTATAGAATCGTTCAAAAATCATCTTCTGATCTTCTTCCGAAATACCTTGGCCTGTATCTTCCACCGTTACTTGCACGCCCCCGCGGACCGCACAAGTGCGTACAGTTATTGTACCACCTAAATTTGTAAATTTTACGGCATTTTGAATTAAATTTATGAACACTCTTGTGACAGAGGGTACATCAACCCAGGCATAGGCTTCCTGACTTTGGAAATCCAGCGCCGTATTCAAGCCCTTCTCCCGAATCAAGGGTTCCAATTTAGAAATACAATCCGTTGCAATTTGATTCACATCTTCTCGCTTGAAATCCAATTTGGTATGACCGGATTGAAGACGGGCTACATCCAGCAGATCGTTCACCAACGTATTCATACGGGTAATTTCATTGCGTACAATGGTTAAATATTTCTCCTGTTTCTCCGGAGGTACAACACCTTCCAAGATCGCATCGATAAAGCCTCCGATAGAAGTCATGGGCGTACGCAATTCATGGGAAACGTTTGCAATAAAGTCATTCCGCATACGATCCAAATTAGCCAGCGAGTCCTGCATCTGGTTGAAGCTATCTACCAAGTCTCCAATTTCGTCATCACTTTGAATGGGAATCTTTCGGTCAAAAGCACCGTCCGCAACGCGGGCTGCCGCTTCTTTCAATTCTCGCAAAGGATCCGTCAGTTTTTTGGTAAAATAACTCAAAATAACCAATTCCAAGATAACGGCCCCAATCGTAGATAAAACAAAATAATCTACAACTGTATTTCGCGCAGAAACCACATTGGGAATAGGCACGGAAATAATAATCAAACCGCCCAACGTTTCTGTCTTGCTTTCAGGATGCAAATAAACAACCCGTTTGGAAACCGTCAGGAACCGTACATTTCTTCCTTTATATAATCCGTAGAAATCGTCTTCATCCCGCATAGGACTACTTTGTTTGAGCGGGGCCGCATACTGCGCACTTTCCGGTAAAAAGACTTTCTCCCCCTGCACAATAAACTGCTCCATAATATCATCGGGAACCACTTTGTGGCCCGCAGAATCGATATCCGGCGTATCATCTTGCAAACGAGGATATGCATAGGCGATCTCCCCCCGTGTATCTGCAATAAAAATATACGCCTCATCCCCCAGAAACACGTCATACTGCTCCAACGTATTCAGCAAATTCCGCCGACTGTCCAGATATTGATTTTGAAGCGTTTCGGATATCCATTCACCTTTGGAGTTCTTCGCATTATCCTCCGCAGTCAAGCACTCCACCCAAAGCTCTTGAATCGAATCCATAGACTTGACGATAGCCTCTTGTTTGGTATTCAGCATATAACGCTGTACCAATCCGGACATCAGCACGCCGGACAACACAGAAGATACCACAATGGTAATGGTAAAAATCAAAAAGAATTTCAACAATATGGGACGCTTGCGCATACGATCAATCCCCTCATATAAAAAACCGCCGATTTCATATACGTTTGAAACCGGCGGTTACGATATCTTGGTTTATTTCACTTCAAACTTGTATCCTACGCCCCACACGGTCTTAATCTGCCAGTTGTGCGGTGTAGATCCCTCGATCTTCTCACGAAGACGCTTAATATGTACGTCTACGGTTCTGGAATCACCGAAGAAATCGTAGCCCCAAATATATTCAAGCAACTGCTCACGGTTATATACTTTATTGGGATTGGAAGAAAGGAAGAACAACAATTCCAATTCCTTGGGCGGCATCTGAACTTCTTGTCCATCTACCTTAACCGTAAAGGTTGTCTTGTTTACCAGCAAGTTGGGATATACCACTTCTTCATGGGCATCTTTCTCGGAAGTGCCGCTTCTGCGAAGTACAGCCTTCACACGTGCGGTTAATTCCTTAGGTTCGAAAGGCTTCACCATATAGTCATCTGCCCCTAATTCAAGACCCAATACCTTGTCGAAGGTCTCGCCCTTTGCAGAAAGGAAGATTACGGGAATCTGGCTGATCTTGCGGATTTCTCTGCAAACCTGCCATCCGTCCGCACCGGGAAGCATAACGTCCAATACAACCAAGTCCGGTGTAGTTTCCTTGAATATTTCAATTGCGGTCAATCCGTCATTGGCGGTGCTTACGTCGAAGCCCTCTTTCTCTAAATATAACTGAATCAATTCGCAGATATTTACTTCATCATCAACAACTAAAATCTTTTGTTTTGCAAACTGTGCCATATACGTTCCTCGCTTCCTTTATGAATGCGTCTTATATCATATCTCGTATATTATACCACATTTTACGGAGATTACCAGTAGTTTGTGAAATTTTTTTGAATAAAAATTCAGTAAAAATTACTTCAAAGCAGGCCATTTTTGGTAGCTATTACAACCACACATCCCGGACTCACGTGACGAATTTCTGAAACCCCCATAAGGATTTCCGCATTTGCCTTGAGATGCACAATTCTTAACACTCATATTAATACTATCTACATCTCGCATACCAATCCAACATGCACAAGTACCGCACAGTTTCAGGCCACCCATATAATCTGCCATAATAATTCCTCCTTATGAAACTTCTGCTATGATTTAATAGTATCACAGTTTGGCAAAACACACAAGTCTTAATACATGATCCTAAAATAATTCAAATATATCCTAAAACGATCCTGGGCAGTGTAGCAGGTGTCCATAAGAAAACCTTTTTCGTGGTCCCATTCTTTGAGTCCGCGATAGTAAAATAGTTTCAGATTATCCTCGATGATGAACGGGACAATGTTATGCCTCAGACACTCCTTAAAGAGGATCAAGCGGCCTACACGGCCGTTTCCATCCTGGAAGGGATGGATGCGTTCAAAAGCCACATGGAAGGCTACGATGTCTTCAAATGTCTTAGCGGGCAACGCATTATACTCTGTCAGCAGTTTACGCATCTCACCGGCCACGTTTTCGGGGAGTGTGGTGTCATTGCCGCCCACCTCGTTGGGCAGTTTCTTGTACTCCCCAACCGCAAACCAATCTTTACGGCTATCGCTGGTACCCGTTTTCAGTACGTAATGCAGTTCCTTGATAAACTTCTCCGTCAGTGCGGAGCCTGCCTGGTCAATCACCATATCAATACAACGAAAGTGGTTAGCGGTCTCAATCACATCATCCACATTGACTGCTTCGTTCTCAAAACCGATGGTGTTGGTTTCAAAGATGTACCGTGTTTGGTCATGGGTAAGACGGCTTCCTTCAATGTGGTTGGAATTATAGGTCAGATCGATCTGCACTTTATGATAAATGCCACCGGGCATCTTAGTCGCCTTCTGTTCTCGCAGAATCTGCAGCAACGTAGGTGTGTCGTTCTTCTTGTTCGCACGCTCAGGCTTCCGTGCGTCTTCCGGAATGTACCAAGTTTTGCCGATAAGCTTTGCATCGGCAACTCTGCCGTTGGCACAGTAATTTCGCACACTTCGTTCAGAAAGTCCCCATTTTACAGCCATTTCCGCAACAGATACGTATTCCATAATATCCTCCCGATGATTTTTGTATTTTGATTATACGCTATTATCGGCAAAATTTCAACATTTCATACTTAGTAAAATAAATTTCTTGCCGATCAAATTTCTGTATTTCCCCATTGCGTCTTTCAGCAGTTCCCTTTATTCCAACGGTTTTTATTGAAAAAAACAAGGCAATGAGCTATAATAAGTCTGTTAGTTTTTTCAAAGGAGCATGAACATATATGAAATTAGGTATCGTAGGCCTCCCCAACGTAGGCAAGAGCACACTTTTCAACGCAATCACTTGTGCAGGCGCAGAAAGTGCCAACTATCCTTTCTGTACCATTGAACCCAACGTAGGCGTTGTAGCAGTGCCGGACAAACGTTTAGACGTACTTTCCGAAATGTACAAGCCGGAGAAAGTAACTCCTGCCGTCATTGAATTCGTAGATATTGCAGGTCTTGTAAAGGGTGCCAGCAAAGGCGAAGGCTTAGGCAACAAATTCCTCTCCCACATTCGCGAGGTAGATGCCATCTGTCACGTAGTCCGTTGCTTCGACAGCGACGACATCATTCGCGTGGAGAACTCCGTCTCCCCGTCAGGCGATGCGGAAACCATTAACTTCGAGTTGATTTTTGCCGATATCGAAATGTTAGAGCGCAGAATCGAGCGCACAAGTAAGATGGCCAAGGGCGGCGACAAGAAGATTGCCGCAGAGTTGGTTACATTGAACAAACTGAAAGAACACTTAGAAGCAGGTCTTCCCGCTCGCTCCGCAGATTTGTCCGATGATGAGCTTACTCTCACCAAAGACCTGTTCCTTCTTACTATGAAGCCGGTCATTTACGTTGCCAACATTTCCGAAGATGACGTAGCAGACCCTATGGCCGTTAATTACGTGCAGGAATTGAAAGCGGTCGCCGAGAAGGAAAATGCACAGCTTATTACGGTATGCAGCCGTTTGGAAGAGCAGATTACCCAACTTCCCGATGAAGAAAAGCCTGAATTCTTGCAAGCATTGGGCATTCAGGAATCCGGTTTGGATCAGTTGATTCGTGCCGGCTACAGTTTGCTTGGTTTGATCAGTTTCTTAACCGCAGGGCCCAAGGAAGTGCGGGCTTGGACCATTCAAAGAGGGACCAAAGCGCCCGGTGCTGCCGGCAAGATTCACACCGACTTCGAGCGTGGTTTCATCCGTGCTGAAATCGTGGCTTACGATGACTTAATGGCTTGCGGAACTTACGCAGCCGCCCGAGATAAAGGGCTCGTTCGTTCCGAAGGTAAAGAGTACGTCATGAAAGACGGCGACATTACCGTATTCCGTTTCAACGTATAAGTTATGACGCAAGAAGTACTGCAAATATTGGAGATACTGAATACCGCCGGCCGGGAAGCCTACCTGGTCGGCGGTTCTGTTCGTGATTTTTGCCTGGGAAAGACACCTAAAGACTACGACATCACCACTTCTGCCCTGCCGGAAGAAACCATGCAGTGTTTTCAAGATGCCGGTTATAGCGTTATTCCCACGGGCC
>JAFYOJ010000171.1 GCA_017560225.1 Clostridia bacterium | reverse complement strand
CGGGAATCCAATACTTGCCGCGCTCGAACGTCTTTAATCATCCCCTGTTTCATCTTTCTGTATCCTCCTTGTGATTGGATTAAATATGGATAAAATCATTCCGGTTACCGGCACTGCGAGCACGGCGCCCCACAGTCCCAACAATTCCGCACCGATAAGCACGGCAAAGATGGTCACCACCGGATGAAGGCCGATGCGCCCTTTCATAATTTTGGGCGTTAGAAACCAATTGTCCAATTGTTGCACCAATACAAAAATCAGCACCGTGTATATCAGGCGATAGAGATTTCCCCCTTGATATAAGACGGTGATGACCGGCGGCACAGCGCCCAGGAAAGGGCCGACATAAGGAATGAGATTGGAGAGCCCCCCGATGATCCCAAATAAAAAGGGATACGGGATGCCGGCAAATAGGAGTAAAATGGTTTCCAACGTGCCGATAATAAATGCGACAAAGAGTTGCCCGCCTACAAAGCGTTCCCATACAATCTGTGCCCGACCGGCAGCTAAGCGAATTTTCTCTCGTCGGGAAAATGGAAATAAGGATAGCAAGAACAGCCCAATGGTTTGTCGATCTCGTATGAAGTAGAATGATAATACAAAGGATGCGAGGACCAATAAAAAGGTTTCTGCCGTTTTCAGAAAGAGGGTGCCAAGCCCTTGGGTGATGGCATAAACGCGGTTTTGTACGTATTGAAAGAATTCTTGTCCGTTTAATCGGTGATACCACGGGCCTGCCAATTGCGCTATGCCGGATTCTACTTGTACCAGTTGTTCTTGGATATGACTGAGGCTCTTGAATATGGCCGGCAGTGTCAGTGCCAACAGTCCGACCAATAGAATCCCCAACAGTCCGTAAACAATGGCGGTGCTTTTGGTGCCGGAAAGATGCCATTCTTGTTGTATTTTAACCACCAAGGGCTTTAAGAGTAAGGCGAAGAAAACCCCTAACGCCGCAATGAAAAATACTTTTGGCAAAGCAATATATAAAATAATTAAGAATAAGAGGAAGCACGCTGCGGGAATCCAATCAATCATGGAGTCCTCCCTCTTGCACCGTGATTTGATTGTCTTTGATTTCTACATGGCTGCCCAGTGACAGCAAACGACGCCCCGTGCGCAGGTCTTCCATAAATCCCCGAGATAGTTCGATGCCCTCGATGGTCCCCGTTTCCATGGAAAATGCCAAATCCCGCACAATGCCGACGCTTTTCCCTTTTTCGTCATATACGTCCCGGCCCAGTGTCTTCTCCAAAGGGCTTCGTTCTTTCATCAGATGTTTAATTTTATGAATTTTTTGAATGGAGGCTTCGCTATAAATGACACATTGATCTTTCCCCATACGCAGGATATCGTCTAATTCCACGTACCGCCTGCCAATGCCTTTCGCCCCGTCAATCAAGAACCCTTGTATTTCGCTTTCTTTGTTATAAATCGGCGCTCCTACGTAGCCTACTTTTTGTTCACCGCACAGGGTGACCACCGGAACACCTTTGGCTTCTAACAAACGCACCATTTTACCCACTTCCTTTTCTGCCGGTTTTGATGTACAATAGGTTTTGCAATTTTTGATCAAAGGAGTTTTACTATGAAATCTGATTATGCTCATATTCCTGTCCGTACTCCGGACTTATTATTGCCCAAAGATGGCACCGATATGCAAAGCTGGGCAACGGTTGCTTGTGACCAATATACGTCTCAACCGGATTATTGGAACCGTGTGGAAGCACAAACAGCCGGAAAGCCGTCTACGTTCCACTTGATGTTGCCGGAGTTGTATTTGGAAGAGCCCGATGTAGATGATCGCATTGCCGTGATCAACCGCACTATGGAGTCTTATCTGACAGAAGGTGCTTTCAAGGTGCTTCCCGAAACTATGATGCTGGTACGTCGCAAGACCAAGTACGCCCCCTTGCGCACCGGCCTTGTAATGGCTTTTGATTTGGAGGCTTACGATTTCAAGAAGGGTTCCGGTTCTTTGATTCGCGCTACGGAAGGTACCGTTACAGAGCGTATTCCTCCCCGTATGAAGATCCGCAAGGATGCTGCTATTGAGATGCCCCACATTATGATTTTGATTGATGATCCTTCTTGTACCGTGATTGAGAATTTAGCTGCGGCAGTGGCGGCGAGCGGGCTTGCACCTGCCTATAATTTTGATTTAATGGAAGAGGGCGGTCACATTGAGGGGTACGCTGTTTCCGATCCTGCTTTAGTAGACGGTGTGATGAGCGGTTTGTCTGCACTGGCTTGTAAGGAGACGTTCTGCAAGAAATACGGTGTGCCTTCCGATACCCCTGTTTTGCTGTTCGCCGTAGGCGATGGTAATCACTCTCTGGCTTCTGCTAAATGTCACTACGAGGAGAATCCCAATCCCAAGGCACGTTATGCTTTGGCGGAACTCATTAACGTACACGATGCCGGTATTATCTTCGAGCCGATTCACCGTGTTATGTTTGGCGTTGATGCGGATGCCTTCTTGGCAGAATTGAAGGATTATTTCGGAGAACGTGTAGAATTGGGCGAAGGTGCCGGTCACGTAATTCCGTATATTGCCGGAAACCGTCGGGGTTCTTTCACCATTGACAAGAGCGTGCATACGCTTGCCGTGGGCGCTTTGCAAGAATTTATCGACGTATATTTGAGCCGCCATCCCGAGGCGAAAGTAGACTATATCCATGGAGACGATACGGTGGCAGAATTAGCAACCGACGGCAACATGGGCTTCATTCTCCCGGCTATGGACAAGAATGATTTGTTTAAGACGGTAATTCTAAATGGTGCGCTCCCCCGCAAGACGTTCTCAATGGGCGAGGCTTGCGAGAAGCGCTTTTATTTGGAGTGTCGGGAGATTCGATAAGAATTATGTAGAGCTTATGTAGAGCGTGATAATCAACTTTGGGCGATTAACCCGGTAAAATGAGGTTATCGCCCAAATTTATTGATAAATTTTATTAAATCGCTGATTTTTCCGCCAAAATTACACATATTTGGGCGATAGACTGCAAAATCGTCGAAATGCGCCCAATCGTTGGGCGATAGTTCGTACAAAAGGCCGTCATCGCCCAATCACAATTGCACCACACAAATGTCCGACAGATACAAAAAAACACCGCCGCGATTGCGACGGTGTTTTCTTTGTTCATCTTAGTACTTGCGCTTTCTGGCAGCCTCGGACTTCTTCTTTCTCTTAACGCTGGGCTTTTCGTAATGCTCACGCTTTCTGCACTCCGCAAGAACGCCGGACTTTGCACAAGATCTCTTAAAACGCTTCAATGCGCTATCCAGAGACTCATTCTCCTTTAATCTAATTTCTGACATCTATCTGTTCCCTCCCTTCAACAACAAACCAGTTGATGGAAATGTATTTCATTTACCAACCCGTTTAATAAAAACAGGCAAGGGCTATTATACATCTTTCTGCCCTGTTCTGTCAAGGGTTAAATTTTATTGATTTGTCCGTTTTTTGAAACGGCGCCAAGACCCAATGGTAAAGGCACAAGTCATCGTTCCTACGGCAGCGACACCGATCCAAATAAAGACCGTTACGCGCCAACCGAAATTCTCCGCCAGCAGCGCAACGCCATACGTAGAAAGTGCCGACCCTACATAGGTACACGCATTCAGCACACCGGAAATCAAAGAGATTCGTCCTGTATATTGGAAGAATTTGGGCACCATACAGATGAGAACCAAATTGACGCCATGCATACATGCAGACGCAATGGCAAAAGCCACAATAGAAAGCAGAACATTCACGCTTCCCTGTCCTCCCTGCGTAAGGCTGAGTACGATCAATGCACACATGCCAATGGCAAAGAAGAAAGCGCCGCAAGCCAATTCATTTCGAATCATTTTACGATTGACCACCGCCACCGCCTGCACACTGATAATACTAAAGATAGGTAAGATGACGCCGGTTAAAATGGAAACTCGGCTGCCCAGTCGGAAACTGTCTTCGATATAGGAAGGCATCCACGTAGTAATTCCATCCCGAAGCAAGCCTTGCATCACAATGCCGAACATAATGACAGCAAGCAAAGCGCAGAGTCCTGCACTGAATTTTGCAGCCACGGTAGCAGTATCCGCTTTTGCAGGCGCGGCTCCGGATGGCTCCTCTGCTTTGCTTTGGCAAAGTATATTTTCCAATCGTTGATAAGTCGGAAGCCAAATGAAGGCCATAAAGGCAGCCATCACAGCAGAGGCTATAAACACCATTTTCCAGCCGCTTATTGAGATGAATAAGGGCGCGGTCAGATAAACTGCAATGGTACCAAAGGAGCTACCCCACGTAACGCGCACGGTAGCTTTCTTATATTGGTCTTCTGTCATATAGGCAGACATAATGCAGACCAACGGCGGCCACATCATGGCTTGGGCAAAGCCATTGACGCACCAAACAGCGGTCATCCAAAGCGTATTGGGGCAGAATACAATGGCAATATTCATAGCCGCGCTGGTCAGTAATCCTGCGAAGACAAGAAGTTGCGGTTTGATTTTGTCGCCCAGGAATCCACTGATGACTTGTCCTACGCCATACGTGATAAATAAGCCGGTCAGCGCAATGGATGCACCGGATTTGGTAAAGCCCTCCGAGGCAATCATTTCCACCATAACAGCGGAATAGTTTAATCTGGTTAAATAACTGCAAAAATACGCCGCAGCGCACAACCAAGTTAATGCAGTAATGGATTTATTGGTTTTCATTCAAGGGCACTCCTTCTTGTAGAATCAGCACGACCACAAGGGTGTATTATAGGATAGGGATTCTTGGAAGTCAAGGCAAGGTGGAACTTATTTCCATAAAAAAAGGCTCCCACAGGAGCCTTTTGTAATTATTTGAGATCTAACGGGAATTCCAACTTAATATTGCCGTCTTTGGTCATATAGTGATACTTTACATTGAGTTCATAGCGCATATAACGGTGAAGTTCAACGGTTTCCAATTCATAGCCGCCATCATTTTTTATTTGATTCTCGTCAGCCCACATAAATTGAGGAGACGGCCACAAGCAAGCTTTAGGCGCGATTCTCTTGTAATAAGCTTTGTCAAATCCTTGAGAACCGTGGTGAGACATTTGCACCACGTCTGCCGTGAAATCGTTCTTGTACGCTTTGTACAAACGACTTGCACAACTCTTATATCCATCTCCTAAGAACAATATGCGCTGACCGCCAATGGTCACTCTGTAAATAACACTGGCGTCGTTAAGACCCGAACCGTTATATCCCACAGTTTCATCAGGCACAAGCATTACTTCAATCTTAATACCATCGATGGTAATCACGTCACCTTGCTGTACTACGACGCGTTTTGAAGACGGGAACGTGTTTAATGCTTTTACGAAATTATCGTATGTTTTATAAGCACCTTCCCAAGAACTTTCGTTTTCCACTTTTGCTATGTATTCACGGGAAGTAATATTGTAATACAACTTCTTTACGTTCAACGCGTTCTTTGTGGAAGACTCATTAAACATACTGGAGAAAGCATTGACATGATCGGAGTGGGTATGGGAGAAGATCCACGCTTCAATTTCCGGCACTGCTTGACCGGTAATCTCCTTGGCAAGATTAATCAAATCCTGCTTATTGCGATCATAGCCACCATCCATAATGATGACTTTATTATTCTCCGTTTGAATCACGTAAGAGTTCATCTGGCTTCCTTTAGAGTCCGCCAACTGATATAATGTCCCCCCCACAATAGGTTCTTCCGTAGGCTTTGCCGTAGGTGCTGTTGTCTGTCCTGCGGAAGGTTTCGACGTAGCATTTTGGGTAGGATTTACCGTAGTACCGGGATTCTGTGTCGCTGCCGTACCGGCCGTACCTGCAGCCGGTGTCTGAGTTGCCGATTCTGTAGTAGAGGATGTAGGCTCTTGGGTTGCATCCTCCGCTCCACCCTGGCCACAAGCCGCAACGCTCAAAAGCATCAATCCAGCCAATAAAACAAGTAATAATCTGCGAAACATAAATCGTGCTCCTTCCAAATCAAGTCAAATCCAAGGGGAACGTCAACTTCTGCATCCCATCCTTAGCAATAATATGTGTTTCAACATGCAGTGTGTTGGTCATATATGCATGCAACTCTACGGTTTCCAGTGCGAAAGTTGTACTTCCGCCACCCTTCTGATTGAAAGGATCCCACATAAATTCCGGAGACGGCCACAAGCAAACCTTAGGCGCAATCTTAACATATACGCCCTTCTGCGCACCTTGAGAACCATGGTGCGCCATCTGTACAACGTCAGACTTCAGTGCATCACCATATTTTTGAAGCAAACGGGAACCGGATTGTTCGTAAATATCCCCTAAGAACAGAACACTCTGGCCGTCAATGGTCATCCGGTAAACAACACTGGCTTCATTAATCGCTATGCCCGACAACAGAGGTTCCAGTGTTTCATCGGGAATTAACATTACCTCTACGTCAATACCGTCATGGGTAAATTTCTGTCCTTCCTCAACCACCACAATTTTCTCGCCGGACGCATCAAATTTATTCAATGCTTTCACGAAAGGACGATAAGAAACGCGGTTTCCAATCTCATACTTTAACATATATTCCTCGGTTGTAATATGGTGGTAAACCTTCTTAATTTCAAGTGCATCCTTTGCCGCGGTCATCAGTTCTGTAAAAGCATTCACGTGATCCGAATGGCTATGGGAGAAATACCATGCTTCGATCACCGGAACTTCATCCCCGGTAAGATGCTTCGCAAGGGCGATAATTTGTTTGTAATCAGATTTCTCTCCCCCGTCTAACATAATCAATTTATTATTCTTCGTCTTAATCATATAAGACATAATCTGATTGGTCTGTGTAAGCTGATAAATCTCGTTGGCACCCGCTGTAGGTTGTAACGTAATGACAATCTCGTCTGCCTTGGTAGGTTCAGCAGAATCTGCGTCCTCCCCGCCGCCACAAGCCACCAAGCTCATCACCATCATACAAGCTAGTGCAATCAATAAAATCTTACGCATCATAAAAATTCCCCATTTCTTCAACAATTACTCAGAGCGAAGTGCAACTACAGGATCCTTCGCCGCCGCACTAAACGCCGGAATAATACCGGAGAATAACGTTAGGCACATACTGATTATAACTAACCCAATCGCCACGTCAAACGGCACAAAAGCGCGAAGTGTATGAATTCCTGTAAGCCCTTGTATAATAACATTAATAGGCACACAAAGCAAGTAGGTAATTCCCACGCCCAGGGCACCGGAAACAAATCCGATCATCACCGTTTCCGCAAAGAACATACTGGATACATCAAACCTAGATGCACCGATTGCACGCAAGATACCGATTTCTTTTGTACGTTCCTGAACGGAGATCAACGTAATGACACCGATCATAATGGAAGAAACCACCAAAGAGATAGAAACAAATGCAACCAACACGTAGGTAATGGCATCAATAATAATGGTCACCGAGGACATCAGCAAGCCCACGTAGTCCGTATAGGCAATCTGTGCCACCTCATCCTTCCCTGCGTTATATTCGGCAATCAAGGCTTCAATTTCATCTTTATTTTCAAAAGAAGATGCGAACAAGTTAATGCCGGAAGGCGTATCCAAATCCGGATAGCCCAGCAGAATCAAGTTATCTTCATAGGTGGATTCGGAAAACTCCAAGAAAGAATCATAATAAATACTCTTGGTCGCTTCATCCGCACCCATAAGTTCCGCTGCCAAAAGGCTTGCCCGTTGTTCCTCCGGAACCTGGGAAAGTTCTGCCGCAACACCCGCCGCATACTGTTGTTTGCACATTTCTTCCACAATCTTCGTATACATGCTTCGAATAGTTGCTTCATCCTGGGCAGCAATATATTCTTCCAAGCTTTCCTTTTCCTGTTCATAGGCCTGGCTCATAACCGTCAAAATGGTCTGCTGCATCTCTTCCGCGGACTTATCTGCAGTTGCGCCTGCTACCGCCTGTGCTAACCATTCTGCAGTCGGAACAGACTTAATTTGAATATAAAGGTCTGCTTTCTCCGCAACGGTAAGCGCAGAAACGTGATTCATAAAAGCTTCTGCCTTCTTCTCCTTGCTCATCAATCCGTCAGTATCTTTGAAAGGAAGGCCGGTGAAAATATCCGTGCCCGCGTTCTCCATCTGTGCCTTTACGGAAGAGGATTCAGCCGCTTGCCGGATCACGTACTCCGTCAGCAAACGGGTATAGCCGATGCTGCCGCTGATCATGTGAGAAGCACTGTCCGGATTGGGCCGAATAATGCCGGTCACGCGAATGGGAATCGCTTTGTTCTCAAATACGTTCCGGAACATATCGTCATTCTCACGAAGGTCCATACACGTACCGGTGGTTTCACTGTAATAATAGCAATCTGATTCTAAGACAACTTTATATTCTCTTGCACAAATTTCCTCATAATCCCAGCTCTTCAAAGCATCCGTTAATTCCGTCTTATTGATGGCTGCGTCTAAGATTGCATCAATATCCGCCTGTGTCTTAAGACCCAGCGCATAAAGCGTAAGATCGTCCAATTCATTATTCTCATCCACAATCAGTACAACTTCATTGTAAGCATCGGGCCAAGCACCGTGGATCAAATCATACTGCTTATAGACCATCTCGTTGATAATCTTGCCGTCTGTGCCCTGCAGCATTTCCTGCCACATACCCGAGGAACTTCCACCCATCATGGTACCCAGCGTAGTCATAGAGCCCATAGAACTCATATTGCTTCCGCTGATACTCTCTCCATTCCCGTTGTTCATGCTGGCACCCATATACTTCATCATCATATCCGCAAGCAGCTCTTCCGTATCAGAAAGAACCAACTGTCCTTCCACGTTCTGCGTATATACCGATAAATTCAAATCATAGGTATACTGAATGCCGCTGATGGCGTTCTGTGCCTTCGCATCTTCCTTCATCTGCTGTTCCAAGAAAACTTTGAAAGAAGCCAGATCGTTCTCCTGAATTTCCGTAGAACTGAGTGCATTCACCAAATCCTGAATAATGGATTTCTGGTAAACCTTATCCAGCTCATGCTCATGTTTAGAATGGGCCGCACCGGAGAACGCTTGCATCATAGAGGCAAGGTCTACGTGCTGCGATTGAAGTGAAATCGGGTACGAGGACAATGTCTCCTCCTGCACCGCATCAATATAGGTCTTCATACCATTGGAAACCGCAAAAATCAATGCAATACCGATAATACCGATACTGCCCGCAAAAGAGGTCAGCAAGGTGCGTCCTTTTTTGGTGAAAAGGTTCTTCATAGAAAGTCCAAAAGACGTCCAAATAGACATAGAAGGTTTCTTTACTTTCTTTTTGAACGGAGCAACCGGTTCTGCCTGCTCCGGCTCCCCCGCTTCAACGGGATCGCTGTCTCCGATCAGGACACCATCCAACATCCGAATAATACGGGTAGAATAACGGTCTGCCAATTCAGGATTATGGGTAACCATAATGACCAAACGTTCCTTGGCAACTTCTTTCAAAAGTTCCATAACCTGCACACTGGTTTCCGTATCCAATGCACCGGTTGGCTCGTCGGCTAAAATAATATCCGGATTATTCACCAGCGCTCTTGCAATGGCCACACGCTGCATCTGTCCGCCGGACATCTCTCCCGGCTTCTTCTTAAACTGATTGCCCAGGCCCACTTGCTCCAGTGCCTTCTTTGCACGTTGTCGGCGTTCTCTCTTGGATACACCGGACAAAGTCAATGCCAGTTCCACATTCTGCAACACAGACTGGTGGGGAATCAAATTATAACTCTGGAATACAAAGCCCACAGAGTGGTTTCGGTACGTATCCCAATCTCTGGCGCTGAAATCCTTGGTAGACTTCCCATTAATCACCAAATCACCCTCGGTGTATCGGTCCAAACCGCCGATGATGTTCAGCATCGTGGTCTTACCGCAACCGGAAGGGCCTAAAATGGAAACAAACTCATTCTCTCTGAATTGCAAATCAATACCTTTCAGTGCTTCTACAAAGTCCTGTCCCGCAGGATATATTTTCTTAATACCTTTCAGTTCCAACATACAAAAAATCACCTTCTTGGGTTCATTATATCGTTTTTTTGGCACTTATTTGATACAAATTTATGAACTTTTTATAGACAATAAAACAAGACCGCCTTCTTTCCAAGACAGTCTTGCATTCAGTTCGGGTAAAATATTATTTAACGTCCCCATTTCTGTACTTTTGGATGTATTCCTTGGTCATATTCCAATACAAATACGGATCTTCTTCCCCATCTTTATTCAACCAACGTTCAATAGGATGATTTGCCGGGAAGTCGGACGTATCCGCCGGCCAGATCGCCGTTTGTTCCGCATATTCATTGATGGAGTTAATGACAATAAAGTTTGGTGTAATATTCGAACTCAATATGGTTTCCCACTGGGTCTTATACGTTTCTCCTCTGTTTCTGTACACTTTCTCCAAAGGATGGGGATCTTTATACCAACCAGGATTGATCGTAACAACATCTTCCGTCACCTGCGCCTTAGGAATCACCCACCCCCAAAGGCCCGGCTCTGTTGCGTGTCCCACTGCAAAACGCAACGCGAACTTATCCGCATAGGGTGTCTCGTTCGTTTTCTTGTATTCATTCCACTCTTGCTCTGTTACCGTAAATACAACCAATAAAGGTTTACCGTCCACATATACGTGATTCGTTTCATTGCCCCACTCCTTAATAATGTAGCGGTTGTATAATTTTTCTGCTTCTTCTTCGATAACGTTCAATTTCTTGGCCCCAGCAGGATAGGCTTGCCCCGTCGCCTTATCCACGGAAGCGAACGTACCAACAGCAGAACAATATTGAATCGGACGATTGCCCTCTACCTTGTTCCATTTCATAATAGCTTTTGCCATTTTGACAGAGTTATTATTAATCCACGTCTTACCCGACGCATTCTTGGCATCAATGTCGTTTGTCTGGTCAAAAATCAGAAAATCAATGCCCACTTTCGTAATTTCTTGCAAATGGAATTGAATAATTGCATCGTCGCTGGAAACATACCGGCCAAAAGTTCCATCAGGAAGTAAAGGTTTATACAAAATCGGAATTGGGTCGCCGTAATCGTTGGTAACCGTATCCCAGAAACTATCCGGGCCCGTACCGTCATACCAAAGGCTGTACCATGCACCGACCTGTGTCTTGGTACGTACCTCCGCCAACGCAGTAGTATCCGGCAAAGGTGTTGCAGACGGTTCTGTTTCCGTACCACCGCCACAACCCACCAAGCTCACCATGGTAAGCAACATTGCAACTGCACATAGAAAGATTTTTTTCTTCATTTTACACGCCCCCTTAAATCCGGTCACCCGTGCGAATTTCTCAACATATTTCTCTCTTAGTGGAATTTCGGCAAGTAATCCCCGTGGGCTTCAATCAGCTCATCCACCATCTTCTTAATGGTATCAATATCCAATTCGCTGCCGGTATGAGGATCCAACATAGCAGCTTGATAAATATGTTCTTTCTTAAGTGTCCGTGCAGCTTCAATAGTCAGTAGTTGTACGTTAATATTGGTCATATTCATTGCCGCACATTGTACAGGAAGTGCACCCACAAAGCAAGGATGTACACCGGTACCATTGATCATACAAGGAATTTCAACGCAAGCTTCTGCCGGAAGGTTGGTAATCAAATGGTTGGTGTTGAGTACGTTGCCGCCGATTTGATACGGAACCCCGGTCACAATAGCTTCCATAATGCGGGAAGCATATTCAAGAGAACGGTTATGCTCTTTCACGCCGGTCTTCATCATTTCTTCGTACTCTTTCTTCCAAGTCGCCGCCTGGTCAATACAACGCCGCGGATACTCGTCCAAAGGAATATTAAAACGTTCAATCAACTCCGGATACTTG
>JAFYOJ010000170.1 GCA_017560225.1 Clostridia bacterium | reverse complement strand
TGCTGCTGTGGCTTGGAGATATGAATTTGTTTGAGTCGCTGGTACATACTTTCGGTACGGCCGGCACCGGTGGCTTTGGTATTCGCGGCGACAGTATCGCCGGTTATAGTGCATATTCTCAGTGGGTTATTACCATCTTTATGATTTTGTTCGGTGTCAACTTTAATTTATATTATATGATTCTGCTGCGCCATTTCAAAGCGGCTTTCAAGAGTGAGGAGCTTTGGTTCTATTTAGGGATTATTTTCACGTCCTCTGCTTTGATTTTTGTGAATATCTTTAAGACGTTTGCAGGCATTGAAGCCCCTGTCCGTCATGCTGTGTTCCAAGTGGCGTCCATCATTACCACGACCGGTTATGCCACTACGGATTTCACCGCGTGGTCCGGTTTTGCGAAGGGATTGTTGCTTCTTTTGATGTTTGTGGGCGGTTGTGCCGGCTCTACGGCGGGTGGTTTCAAATTGTCCCGTGTGATGCTGCTGGGCAAATCTATTCGGCAGAATATTCGCCAGCTCCTGCATCCTCATTCTGTGGGCGTGGTGCGTATGGAGGGGAAAAGGGTGGATGAGGATACCCTCAACGGTGTGAATGCTTATCTGGCGATTTACTGTGTATTGTTAGGCGGTATCTTTCTGTTGCTATGTTTAGAACCTTTTAGCTTGGAAACTAATTTGTCGGCGGCGGTTTCTTGCTTTAATAATGTAGGTCCTGCCTTCGGCGATGCTGCGGCCAATTACAGTTGTTATTCTCCTTGGGCAACCTTGTTGCTTTCCGGTGCGATGCTGCTGGGCCGTCTTGAAATATTCCCCTTGTTGATTCTCTTCCTGCCCCTTGCTTGGCGTAGAAAATAGACCTGTTTTGGGAATATCTTTCACTTGAAAAGTCCCCTGTCTTTCTTTACAATGAAGGTATGAAAGACAGGGTTTATTTATGTATTGATCTAAAGTCCTTTTTCGCCTCCGTAGAGTGTGTTTCCCGGGGGTTGGACCCTATGTGTACGAACTTGGTAGTAGCAGACCCGGAACGGGGCGATAAGACCATTTGCTTGGCTGTAACGCCTGCCATGAAAGCCTTGGGCGTGCGCAATCGCTGCCGTGTGTTTGAAATTCCGAAACAGATTCAATATATCACCGCATCCCCGCGTATGAAATTATATATTGATTATGCCGCCAAGATTTACGGTATTTATCTTCGCTACGTGGCGAAAGAAGATATTCACGTGTATTCCATTGATGAGGTTTTTATGGACGTGACCGGGTATCTTGCTTTGTATGGGAAGACGCCTAAGGAGATGGCCGTGATGCTGATGAGCGAAGTGCTGCGGGAGACCGGCATCCGCGCTACTTGCGGGATTGGTACGAATTTATATTTGGCCAAGATTGCCTTGGATATTACAGCGAAACATGCCCCGGATTTTATTGGGGAACTGACGGTGGCGTCTTATCGGGAAACTTTGTGGAATCACCGTCCTTTGACGGATTTCTGGCGTATTGGCCCGGGGACAGCCCGGCGTTTGGAGTCCCTTTGTATCTACACCATGGGGGATGTAGCCCATGCTTCGGAGTCTTTGTTATACCGTCATTTCGGTATTGATGCAGAGTTGCTGATTGATCATGCGTGGGGGTTAGAGCCCACCACTATTGCGGATATTCATAACTATCACAGCAAAACCAATTGCCTTACCAGCGGTCAAGTGCTGATGCGGGATTATACGGCAGAAGAAGGTGTTTTGATTGTGAAGGAGATGATGGATCTGCTTTGCTTGGAAATGGTGGATCGAGGGGTAGTGACCAAATCTATTACATTGCAAGTGGGATACGCAAGTAGCTGGGGAAAGTCCTTTGTGAAGGGAACGGCATCCGTTTCTCGTGCCACTCATTCGGACGCCGTGTGGGTGAAGGAAATTGAAGCTTTATATAGAAAGATTGTCCATCCGGATGCTATGGTAAGGCGGATGAATATTACGTGCAATAAGATTGAGGAACCGGATGCTGTGCAATATAGCTTATTTGAAAATCCGGTGGAAGAAGAACAACACGACCGGCTGCAGAAGACGGTGGTGGGCCTTCGAAAGCGGTTTGGGAAGAACGCGGTGGTGAAGGGTATGAACTTGGAAGACCATGGTACAACCAGAGAACGAAATCGACAGATTGGAGGGCATAAGAGTGGAGAATGACGTATATCAACCGAAGAATCAAATGCCGGTTTCGGAACGGGCGAAACAATTTGCACCATTTTCCCCTTTGAACGGTCTTTCTAAAGCCCTGCGTGCCCAAGAACGTGTACCGCAGCCGAAACCTACCTTATGCGAGGATCAGATGGCTTGTCTGAATTGTCAGTTGATGGCGTTGAATCCGGGTATGGAACTTGATGTGCTCTTCTATCGCAATGGAGAAGTGCAACGTGTTCGAGGAATTATACATGCAGTTTGCAACCACCTGTGCAGATTGACGATTGCGTCGCAGGTCGTTTGCTTTGATGAACTGTTGGAAATTCGCGGGATGGATTTAGAAGAAACTTGTAATGAAGATTTCCAATCCGATTAAGATTAAGATGATACCGCCGAAGATGTTGGCTTTTCCGCTAAGGCATTTGCCAATCTTCCGACCTAAAATCAATCCGATGATACAAATAATAAACGTAACGGCTGCAATAATTACTGCGCAAACCAGTGCTTTCAACCAGGCGTAATCCGCAATGGTGAAGCCTACGGATAGTGCGTCGATAGAAGTGGCTACGCCTTGCACCAATAATGCACCGAAGCCTACGGTGGGGAGTACAGAGCAGGAATCTTTTTGCTTGATGCCCTCGTAGAGCATTTTACCGCCGATGTACCCCAAGAGAATCAAGGCAATCCAAGGGATGAATTTCTCGAAGGATTGGAAGTAGCGCACCACTGTATGAATACAAACCCAACCGATTATAGGCATCACTGCTTGGAAGAAAGCGAAAATGCCGGCGATGCCGCACATCCGACGCTTCCGCATACCGGGCTCGCTCAGGCCGTTTGCAAAGGAAACCGAGAAGGCGTCCATGGCAAGACCTACGCCGAATGCGATGCTGTATAAGAAAAATGTAAATGAAAACATGTGTACAACTCCTTCCGTGAGAGTATAACACGATGGGAAATCGCGTGTCAAATAAAGTATTTTAGGATTGTCTTGTCGATGATGGCAGGGGACAATGGTTGTTGGTTGGTTTCTGCTGTGACAATGAGTTGGACGCCGGGGATGATATCGTCATAGATATAGTTTTGCAGCTTGTTGGCGATGTTGTTTTTATAGGTGTCTTGTGCCAACAGTCCCAGATGCTCCCAGTAGTATATTTCGCCGGTTTTGGGGTGGCGTAATGTGAAGTCGGGATAATACGTAGCGTTTGACAGTTCCAAGGCGCACTCGTAGCGAAAAGAAATTTTGTATGCTTGCAGTCTCGTGGCAATCATTGCCTCCGATTTAGACCGCACCCATAAATCGCCTTGCACTTGATGGATTTTGTGCTCCGGATATTTTGGGTTTTGCGGATAAGGTGCATTGGCCCATTGTTGTTCTTGTTGGGCAGGTAAAATGAGTTTTTGATACTCGGCATCTTCTAATACTCGGTCTGCTTGTGGGACCGCGTAATTGTCCAAATAGGCTTGGATGGACATAAGCTCTGCTTCCAAGTCTTTTTGTTTTTGCGTGAGATATTTGCGTTGTGCTAATTGCTCGGCAAGGTTGCGCCGTTTTTTGGGGATGTAAATCCGCTTTTGCCCGTTGTGGGTAAACCATTTGATATGCTTTTGCTGCTTAACGTAGTAAAAGGTCCCTTTTGGTAAAATGGCTATTTGGTGCTTCACCTGTTCGATTTCTCGTAGCACGCGAGTTTTCTCTTTAATCATTTTTTTATATAGTAGCATAAAATCTCCCCCAAGATTTAGTGGCATTATTTAACCACAATTTTACCGGCGTGTAAATTATTTCCCGAATTATTTCCCGCGGTAGCTAAACTGCCGAAAAAGGGGTGCAAAGCTACCGCAAAATCATTTTGAGGATACTACCCGGGCGGAATACGGTAGCTAAACTGCCGAAAAAAGGGTGCAAAACTACCGCCGATATGGTATAATGCATACAAGTTTATCAAGAAAGGCAGAACATCATGCAACACATCTTTATTATGAATCCGAATGCTGGCAGACGAAAAGAACAGGCGAAATTGAAACGCGCAATTGATGTTGCATGCAAAGAAGCCGACGCTTCCTATGAAATTTATGAAACGAAATGTAAAGATGATGGCATGGCCCAGATGCTTCGCGTGGTAGAAGCGTTGGAGGCAGAAGGCGACACGGAAACGCAACTGCGCTTTTATTTTTGCGGCGGCGACGGCTCTGTCTTAGAAGCGGCGAATGGCTTTATGGCTTTGCCGGAGGCGTATCGCAAGGGCCGTGTTAGCGTTGGCGTCATTCCTATTGGCACCGGCAACGATTTTATCCGCAATTTTGGAAAAGCCGCAGACTTTATGGATATCCATGCACAACTAAACGGCACGCCGGTTCAAGTGGATGCGATTTCTTTCAATCAGCGCTATGCGGCCAATATGCTGAATGTTGGTTTTGATTGCCAAGTAGTAAAGAAAGTGGAAGAACTTCGTGGAAACTTTTTTATGCGCAAGGGACTTGCGTATCCCATTGGTGTAGCTTGTACGCTACTGCGTTTTCCACACGCGCAGATCAAATTGACGTTTGATGACGGAGAAACCTACGAAGGTCGTTTCTTGCTGAGTTTTGTGGCCAATGGCTGCTATTGCGGCGGCGGTTTTAAATCCGCTTCAGAAGCTAAGCAGGACGATGGTCTGTTAGACGTGATGATGGTGAAACCTATTTCCAGATTGAAATTTATCTCTTTGATTGGGAAATACAAAAAGGGTACCTTGTTAGGCACCCGTGCAGCCAAGAAATATATTTTATACAAACAGTGCAAATCCGTTACGGTGGAAGCGGTAGCGGGAGAAGATGTTTGCATTGACGGTGAAGTGGAGCCTTTCGGCAAACTTCAAATTCAAGCGGAGCAGAAAGTTTTCTATTTCTCAGTGCCCAGCCAAGCCGCTTCTGTCATTAAAGGCTCGTTGGCTCGATAAATTCGCTCGAATTGCGACAAAGGCAGCGGATTGACGCCCAGCCCTGCTTCTACCGTGTATCCTGGTTTGTTGAAATTCAAAATAAACCAATCTTTGTACCCCGCATTGGCAGATTCCGGCGGGGTTTCTTCTAATGCGTAGCCGGAAACGGCTGCTAAGCGTTTGCCGATTTCCAAGGAGCGGGGAGGATTTAAATCATCATATTTCCAGAAAATAACCTCGCCTTGAGTGTGATAAGAAAGCGTTAATTGATACCCGTTTTGATTGGTAATATTGACCATTGCGCGGGACTCCGGTTCGGAGAGGGGGTAGGGGCCTACAAAATCCCGTGGACCGGGCTGTGTGAAACCCTGCGCGTATTTAATATCGCGGGCAAGCTCCCAAGATGCCGGATAGTTCAAATTTAGATCGGTGCCGGCGATATTGGCTTTCCAACCTGCCGGAAAAGGGATTGCAGGATAGTTGTTGGCTAAAATTTGTGCAGTTTGATAAGGTTTGCTGCCGGGAGCAATCAGTCCGGTGACTAAATCCACGCCGTCGGGATTGACCAGGGGAATAAAATCGATGGTCGATCGGGTTAGTATCTCTTGTGCGGATCGCTCGGCGATTAAATCACCGTAAGCAAAACTTTTAGCTAAATTTTCCATATAACGAAGTACTACCAATGCGGTAATCCATTCATTGGCATGATGGGCGGCATTGTACGCTATTTTTACCGGCCCTTGCCCCAGTCGAAGTCGCCACAGTGGCCGACCTAATACGGATTGGCCGATCATAGAAGTGCGCAGGAATGGATATCTTTTGGACAATCCGTCAATATAGAAGGCGCAGAGCATGGAGTTGAGGGGGACCAGTGCGGAAACGACCGGAATAAGAAAAGGTACAACTAAGGACCGACCAATGACTAAGTTGTAGGGATTGACGTCGGGATTGGCAATGGCGATGGCGGCAGCGGTGGAGCCGTACCGTTTGGCAATCTTGTAAAATGTATCTCCGGAAGCAATGGTATGTGTGGTGTATCCGGTGAGAAAAGGAATGAGTTGGTTCCAGGTTTTTACGCCCACAATGCCGTCCGGCACCAACCCATAAACCCGCTGAAAACGCAGCACCGCGTTTTGTGTGTTTATCCCAAAACTACCGTCGATCTCTGACTGCTGCGTAAGAAAACCTGCTCGATATAAAGCCAGTTGCAAAGCCTCCACATAGGCACCAAGGCTACCGTAAGAAACTGTTTCCATAAAAAGAAACCTCCCTGCTGCAAAAGATGTTAGTACATTCTATGCAGCAGGGAGGAACTTGGTTCTAAAACAGAAATCTTATTTCGCGGGAGCGTCGTCTGTTTCCAGCTTCTTAACTTCGCGAATTGCCCAGTTCTTGAATTCGATCAAGGTTCTGTCCAAAGAAGTTTCGATAGTGATGGTATCGTCTTTGATATTTACGATGGTACCGCAAATACCGCCGATGGTTACGATTTGGTCGCCCAACATCAAGCTGGAACGAAGCTTCTCTTCTTGCTCTTTCCGCTTCTTATTGGGGCGGAAAATCAAGAAATAACCGATGGCGATGAAGAACAATACATAGATAATGATACCGATCCAACCCGCCCAACCGGTTTGCTTGGCACCTTCTTCAGCAGCAGAAACCATCATAAAAGAACTTGCGCATACCGCAGCAATCGTACCTATAAAAGCAACTAATTTGTTCATATTCGTGAACCTCCAAATAATATTTATTTCCCGACCTGACGGTTATTGCACGTCAGTGCCGTAATACTTCTGATAGAATTCTTTTCTAAAATCCAACAGACTGTCATTCATTATAGCATAACGAATCTGTTCCATCAAGTTCAGCAAGAAATGTAAGTTGTGCAACGCCACTAAACGAAGTCCATACATCTCGCCGGCTTTCAGCAGGTGACGGATATAGGCACGGGTGTGATTGCGACAAGCAGGGCAATTACATTCCGGATCGATGGGACGGTAGTCGTGGGCATAACGGGCGTCCCGCACAATCAAACGACCCTGGGAGGTCATGGCGGTGCCGTTTCGGCCGATTCGAGTGGGCAATACACAGTCAAACATATCAATGCCGCGAATAGCGCCTTCTACTAAATAATCAGGCGATCCCACCCCCATTAAATAACGGGCCTTGTTCTCCGGCAGTTCCGGTACGGTCTCATCCAACATTTCGTACATTAAGGGTCCGGGCTCGCCAACACTAAGACCGCCGATAGCATATCCGGGGAAATCCATTGCTACCAAATCTCGTGCGGAAATCTTTCGTAAATCCGCATACATACCGCCCTGTACAATGCCGAACAAAGATTGTTTCTCGGTATTGGTGTGGGCTTTCAAACAGCGCTCTGCCCAGCGGGTAGTCATATACATAGAGTTCTTGGTGTAGTCGTAGGTAGACGGATAGGGTGCACATTCGTCGAAGGCCATCATAATATCAGCGCCCAAAGCGTTTTCAATTTCCATGGCTTTCTCCGGGGAGATAAAATGCTTAGAACCATCCAAATGGGAACGGAACTGTACGCCTTCTTCTGTAATCTTTCTCAGTTTACTCAAAGAGAAAATCTGGAATCCGCCGCTATCCGTCAAAATAGCTCTGTCCCAGTTCATAAACTTATGAAGACCGCCGGCTTCGGCAATTAACTCGTGACCGGGACGCATATATAAGTGATAGGTATTGGAAAGAATAATTCCCGCGTTCATCTCGTGGAGTTCGTCGGGGGAAATACCTTTCACGGAAGCCTGGGTGCCTACCGGCATAAAGGTGGGGGTTTCGATAATTCCGTGGGGCGTATGCAGGCGGCCTAAACGGGCACCGGATTGTTTACAAGTTTTGATTAATTCGTAGGTAACAGCGGGCATCTTACACGTCCTCCTTATCTTGTGCGCGGCCTTGGATGAACATGGCGTCTCCAAAGGAGAAGAAGCGGTAGCGCTCCTCGATGGCCGCTTGGTATGCTTTCAAAATCAGTTCTCTTCCTGCCAAACTGCTGACCAACATCAGCAGGGTGGACTCGGGCAAATGGAAATTGGTAATCAAACCGTCTAACATTTTAAAACGATAACCGGGATAAATGAAAATGCTGGTCCAGCCGCTTCCCGGTGCGATGGTGCCGTCCGGGGCACCTTGGGATTCCAGTACACGACAGGATGTGGTGCCTACGGCAATCACTCGATGGCCCGTCGCTTTTGCTTGGTTAATCTTGTCGCAGGCATCTTGGGTGATTTCGTAATATTCACTGTGCATCAAATGGTTCTCCACCTGTTCTTCCTTCACGGGACGGAAGGTACCCAACCCTACGTGGAGGGTAACAAAGGCACAGG
>JAFYOJ010000169.1 GCA_017560225.1 Clostridia bacterium | reverse complement strand
CTATTTAAAGGCCATAGAAGCAGGAGTGGATATTGTAGATACCGCAATTTCGCCTTTTGCCCTTGGCACTTCTCAACCGCCTACAGAACCTTTAGTGGCAAGTCTTGCAGGAACCGAATTCGATACAGGCCTTGATTTATCTGCCTTAGGTGAGATTGCAGCGTATTTTAGACCGATTCGGGAGAAATATTTAGCTTCCGGCCAGATGGATCCTAAGATGCTGAGTGTGGATATCAATGCGTTGATTTATCAAGTGCCCGGCGGTATGTTATCCAATTTGGTATCCCAACTGAAACAAGCCGGCGCTATGGATCGCTACGAAGATGTTTTGATGGAGGTTCCCAAAGTAAGAGAAGATATGGGGTATCCGCCCTTGGTAACGCCTTCCAGCCAGATCGTAGGCTCTCAAGCTGTTTTAAATGTGCTGTCCGGCGAACGATACAAGATGGTGACAAAGGAAACAAAAGGCATTGTGAAAGGTGAATACGGCAAGACACCTGCACCAATCTCTCCGGCAATTAAGGAATTGATTTTGAAAGGCGAGAAGGAAATCACCGATCGACCTGCTGATCATATTCCCCCACAATTAGAGAATATCCGAAAAGAAATGGCGGTTTATTTAGAACAAGAGGAAGATGTATTGTCTTACGCATTATTCCCGCAACCGGCTACCGCATTCTTTAAAGCACGACAAGCAAAGAAATATGGTTTAAACAGCGAACTGGCTGATTTTGAACAAAAAATCTATCCGATATAAAGGAATTGATTGCATGACGGAACCCTATGATGCGATTGTTATCGGCGGCGGTCCTGCCGGCATGATGGCAGCCATTGAAATGGCAGAACGCGGTTTACGTGTATTGATTGCAGAACGCAATAAATTACTGGGACGGAAACTGCGTATTACCGGAAAAGGCCGATGCAACATTACCAATAACTGTGATTTTGACACCCTGATTCAAAACATTTGTCAGGGTGGTAAATTTATGTATTCTTCTTTACGACGTTTCTCCAATCAAGATGTAATTGATTTTTTTGAAACTCACGGACTTGAAACGGTAACTGAAAGGGGAGGACGCGTTTTTCCCGCATCACAGAAAGCCTACGACGTTGCTGAATTATTTGCAAATGTGATTCGTGCGTTGAAAATTCCGGTACTTTACGAATGTCGTGTGCAGAAATTACTGCTTAACGAAGATACACCGGGTTGCATTATGGGGGTAAGTGCCATAGTATGTGGAAAGATGCGCAAAATTCCTTGCAAGAATGTCGTACTGGCAACCGGCGGTATTACCTATCCGCTGACCGGCTCTACCGGCGATGGATATGCGCTTGCAAAACAAGTGGGACATACCATCGTTCCGCCCAAACCATCTCTGGTAGCGCTCAAATGCCGCGAGAAAGCCACTTGCGCCGCTTTAGAAGGTCTTTCCCTTAAGAATGTGTCTTTGCGCCTGGAAAAGGGCGAGAAGCGCCTTTATGAAGATTTTGGCGAAATGGTGTTTACGGACACAGGTGTTTCCGGACCTTTAGTGCTGAGCGCAAGCCGACACGTGACGGACGACAGTGTATATAAGATTCACATAGACTTAAAGCCCGGACTTTCCCGGCAGCAATTAGATACACGGATTTTGTCGGATTTCAGTAAATACGAGAAGAAAGATTTTGTCAATGCATTAGATGATTTATTGCCGAAACGGATGATTGAAGCCATTGTATCCAGAAGCGGGATCCCTGCCAGACAAAAAGTCTCTTGTATTACGCGAGAGCAACGGATGAAATTAGTGGACATTTTGAAAGATTTTACCTTAACGCCTTACGAACCGGCCTCCATCGACCAAGCCATCGTGACTGCGGGCGGCATTTCTTTATCCGAAGTAGAGCCCAAAAGTATGCGCTCTAAACTGTGCCCCAATTTGTATTTTGCCGGAGAAGTTTTAGATGTTGATGCGTATACCGGCGGATACAATCTAACGATTGCTTTTTCCACCGGGTTTACAGCCGGAAATTTCGTAGAGGGTTGAAAGGGTTTTGTAAAAATAGTATAATGTACAGGATTTAATGATCGGAGGTTTCTTATGAGAATTCTTGTTACCGGCGGTACCGGTTTTATTGGTAGTCATACCTGTGTAGAGCTTTTAGATGCAGGCTATGATATTGTTGTTTTTGACAATTTCTATAATAGCAAACCGGAAGTCGTAGACACCATTAAGAAAATTACCGGGAAAGATTTTACTTTCTATCAAGCTGATATGATGGATATGGCTGCTATGACTGAAATTTTCGACAGACACGAAATTGATGCCGTTATTCATTTTGCCGGCTATAAAGCAGTAGGGGAGTCTGTCGAGAAACCGTTGATGTATTATCAGAATAATTTGATTGGTACCATGAATTTGTTGGAGGCGATGAAAGCCCACGGTGTGAAGAAACTTGTATTCAGTTCTTCTGCCACCGTTTACGGAACGCCCGAACGCGTGCCCATTACAGAGGATTTTCCGCTTTCTGTTACCAACCCTTACGGAAGAACCAAATTGATGATTGAAGATATGCTTCGTGATCTCTATGTATCCGATCCTGCGTGGACCATTGTGTTGCTGCGCTATTTCAATCCGGTAGGTGCCCACAAGAGCGGACTTCTTTGCGAAGACCCCAATGGCATTCCCAACAACTTGATGCCCAGAATCGTGGATGCTGCGTTGGGCAAGATGCCTTATTTAACCGTTTTTGGGGATGATTACGACACGAAAGACGGTACGGGTGTACGTGACTATATCCACGTCGTAGACCTTTCCAAGGGCCATTTAAAGGCATTGGAAGCGATGGTAAAGGGTCCATTTATTGAAGCGGTAAATTTGGGAACCGGAAATGGCTATTCGGTATTGGAAATGATTCATACTTTTGAGAACGTAAACGGGATTCGTGTTCCTTATAAGATTATGGCTCGCAGAAGTGGGGATGTAGCCGCTTGTTATGCGAATCCTGCCAAGGCAGCCAACTTCTTAAATTGGTCTGCAGAATTAAGTTTAGAAGATATGTGCAAAGACGTGGTTCACGCATTAAAGACGAGAGGCCTTGTATGACAATCAAGAACACCCGATCCAATTTTACCATTTTTCTTTCCGGAATTTGTTTAATTATTCTGGCTGTTCTTTTGTTGTTCAAAACGTTTACTACGGATTTGGTTAACCTGCGAATGATTGGCTTAGTCTGCGGACTCTCCGGCTTATTGAATATCATTGCATTTGGACAAAACAAACGATGGTATTTCAGACCCGGATGGATGTTGCAACAAAGTTTCTTTTTGATTTTCTTTGGAGTTATGATTTTGATTGCTCCGTATATTCAATTAGAAATCAATTTAACGTTATTTTCCTTTCTTGCTTTCTTCACGGCCGCAACACAGCTTGCTGCCTCTATTCAGCTACGTGCATTAGAAATTACCCGTTGGTGGTGGATTGCTTGTTTCGGCTTTATCAACATCCTTTTTGGTGTGTATTTCTTAGTGAATCCCTTTGCGGTTTACTTTGATTTGTTTTTCTCCATTGGTATTTATTTGCTCATTGCAGGATGTATTGATTTGACAGAACCCATTGTATATATCAAGAGTAGAAAGAAAGTAGGGACGGTAAAGTGAAATTTTCTTCTTTTACACTTAAATTGGTAGCTTTCTTTTCGATTACCTGTTATTGTGTGGCTTATTCAGGCTTAATACCGGCGCAGTATACAAAAATACAATTTATTCTAAGTGTACTGGGTATGGTTTCTTTGCCATTGATCGCATTTTTAGTGGATGAAGCATATCGCAGAACCGGTAATCTAAACAAATTGATGCTTTCTGCCTTTGCAATTGCCTTAATTTCCGCATTCCCGTACCGATATGCTTTCTTTTCTACATCAGACCAGTTAGCACCTCAATCTTTCTTTAGTGGTGCTTTAACCAGTTTTTGTTGTATTGGTTTAATTTTATTTTACGATAAAATGAAGACGCGAAATCAACGTAT
>JAFYOJ010000168.1 GCA_017560225.1 Clostridia bacterium | reverse complement strand
TGCGGTGGATGAGCGCATGTCAACTTTGATTGATTTTCGTTTTAAACGAAAATTTGTGGCGCCCAGCGGCGACAAAGGCCGGCCTTGTAAGATGACCGGTAAGAGTGGAGAGAATTTAGTGATCGGTGTTCCAAAGGCACATTGATCTTTGATAATAAAAGCGGAAGACTGCTTGCGGATTTAATTGAGCCCGGTCAGAAAGCAACCCTTGCAAGAGGGGGCAGAGGCGGCCAGGGCAACCAGCATTTTGCGACAGCTACCCGTCAAGTGCCGAATTTTGCCCGTGCAGGGGAAGAAGGACAGGAATTGGAACTTCGTTTGGAACTGAAGCTTCTTGCGGATGTAGGTTTGGTTGGATACCCCAGTGTGGGTAAATCCACCCTTCTTTCTGTAACAACAGCGGCGAAACCGGAAATTGCAGAATACCATTTTACCACCCTGGTTCCCAATTTAGGTGTTGTATATAACGGCAGCGAGCGAAGTTTCGTGCTGGCGGACATCCCCGGACTGATTGAAGGTGCATCGGAAGGTGTGGGCTTGGGCCATGAGTTCTTGCGTCACATTGAACGGACTCGTCTGATTCTGCACGTGATTGACATTTCCGGCAGCGAAGGGCGGGATCCTTTTGAGGATTTCCTGACCATTAACCGAGAACTTGCACAGTTTAATGAAAGTTTAGCATCACGTCCGCAGATTTTGGTGCTGAATAAGACGGATATGCCGGGTGCTGATGAGCAGTTGGTTATCTTTAAAGAAAAGTTTGTGGCTTGGCTTTCTGAACACGAAGAGTTAACTGAGGCCGTGGAGAACGGTGCTTACCGAATTTTTGAGGTGATGGCCGCTATTGCAGAAGGCACGAGAGAATTGATGCTGTATACAGCAAGTATTTTGGACCGTTTTCCCCAGGAAGTCTTTACGGTGGAGGAATTGCCGCAAGATGTATCCGAACAGCAAGCTGAACCATTTACGGTGTCTATTGATCCGGACGGTGCGTACAACGTGCAGGGCGCTTGGGTGAAGAATCTGGCGGCTTCTATCAATATGACGGATGAAGAATCCAGCCGATACTTCCAAATGCAGTTGAAGAAGAAAGGTCTCTTTGATAAGCTTCGCGAGATGGGCATCCAGGATGATGATACGGTACGAATTTACGATTTTGAATTTGATTATATGGAGTAATCAATTATGTATGAGAATGGTGAACAATATACAGCCAATGCGGTGCTTGTACTGCATGTGCTGAAATGCGTGGGAGAACCCATTACAGATTTTTATTTAACCGACTTGATGATGGGACCGGGTTTGGTGAACTATTTTACTATGGAACAATGCCTGGACCAGCTTACAGAAGGCGGGTTTGTGACACGGCGTTTGGACAGCATGGGCATTGCGCTTTACAGCATTACGGAGAAAGGGGAGGAAATGCTTTCTTCCATGAAGTATATGCTTTCCGGCGGACTGGGAGCTCGGTATGAGGCGTATGTGCGCAAGCAGAAGGCGGAGATTAGCGGTAAAATGCATATTGATGCTACTTGCTTTGAAGATTCTAATGGAAATTTGTACGTGCGTTGCTTCGTGAGGGATGGCTTGATGGGCGTTGTGGACGTTACGCTTCCTGTGGGCAATAAAGAAGATGGCGAACAGATTTGCACGGCATGGAGAAATGATTCTTCTTCGATGTATATTCAACTGATGAAAGCACTGTACGACGGTGCGAAAATAAATTTGGAGGGATAATAATGGCTGGAAAATGTGAATGGTTTATTCCGGATGCATACTACCCGGAAACAGACAACGGAAGCTATGTAAGCCACGAGGCTGTTTGCGTACTGAATACAGGGGATGCAGATGCCCACTTGGAGTTTACGCTCTATTTTGAGGACCGTGAGCCCAAGACCGGTTTCACGGCTGTTTGTGGCGCACGGAGAACGGCACACGTGCGGATGGATAAGATTGTGAATGCAGACGGGTCCAAGGTAGAAAGAGGCGTTCCGTATGCGATGTTTGTAAAGAGTGATGTACCTGTTGTAGTACAGTACAGCCGTTTGGACACGACCCAATCTGAAATGTCTTTTATGGGCGTTATGGCACACTAAAGGTCTTTACATTATTTGGAAGATATAGTAGAATATAAACACAAATTTGATTATTTTTTATGGAGGTTTCCCATGGATTACGTAAAGGAAAGTTATGAACTTGCCAAGAAGCGTTATGCACAGTATGGTATTGATACGGACGCAGCTCTTGAGCAACTTAAATCTATTGCAATTTCTATGCACTGCTGGCAGGGCGATGACGTTATCGGTTTTGAGAATCCCGATGGCGAATTGACCGGTGGTATTCAGACGACCGGTAACTATCCCGGTAAGGCAACTACACCGGACGAACTTCGTGCAGACATCGAGAAGGCATTTTCCATGATTCCCGGTAAGCACCGCATCAACTTGCATGCAATCTACGGCGATTTCGAAGGCAATGTTGACCGTGATAAGGTTGAAGTAAAGCACTTCCAGAAGTGGATTGACTGGGCAAAGAAGAACGGTATCGGTTTAGATTTCAACCCCACTTGCTTCTCTCATCCCAACTCTTCTGACGGTCTTACCATCAGCCATCCCAACCCTGTGATTCGTGAGTACTGGATCCGTCACTGCAAGGCTTGCAGAAAGATCGCTGCACACATGGGTAAGGAATTGGGCACACCTACTGTAACCAACTTCTGGTTCCCCGATGGTATGAAGGATAACCCGGTGAATAAGCTTGGTTTCAGAAAGCTTATGATGGAAGGTTTGGATGAAGTATTCTCCGAAGAATATCCCGAAGAATATACGTTGGACGCTGTAGAGAGTAAAGTATTCGGTATCGGTGCTGAAAGCTACACCGTAGGTTCCAATGAGTTCTGCATGGGTTATGCCGTTTCCAGAAAGAAATTGGTATGCTTGGATGCAGGTCACTTCCATCCCACTGAAGTTATTTCCGATAAGTTGTCTGCTGTATCTTTGTTCACCGGCGACATTCTGCTTCACGTAAGCCGTCCGGTTCGTTGGGACAGTGACCACGTTATCATTTTGGATGATGAGCTGAAGAACATTGCAATCGAGCTTGTTCGTGGCGGTCTCCTTTCTCGTACCCACATCGGTCTTGACTACTTCGATGCAAGTATCAACCGTATCGCTGCTTGGGTCATCGGTATGAGAAATATGCAGAAGGCTCTTCTTAATGCATTGCTTGAGCCTACCGCTATGCTTCAGAAGTATGAGGCTGATTTGGATTACACCTCCAGATTGGCAATGACCGAAGAAATCAAGACATTGCCGATGGGCGCTGTTTGGGATTACTTCTGCCAGATCAACAACGTTCCTGTTGGTGATGCATGGCTTGCTGAAGTTCGTGCTTATGAGAAGGATGTTCTTTCTAAGCGTTAATCTTGTTTGAACGCATAAAATGAGGACCGTCTCCACAAAGAGGCGGTCCTTTTTGTATCTATGGCGGTGTTTAAACCTGGCTACGATATTACATGGTTATTTCTCTTGCACCGTCTCCGATGCTGCATACGTAGAATTGAGGCGTAAGCCCCGTCTTCTTGGTATATGCGGATTCCACGGTTTCGATAAATGCATCGATTTGCGTTTCTTCGACAATATTTACGGTGCAACCGCCGAAGCCTGCGCC
>JAFYOJ010000167.1 GCA_017560225.1 Clostridia bacterium | reverse complement strand
CTTGCGATGCGTCGATTACGGGGCAGTATCTTTCCGGTAAACGCTTTATTCCTGTGCCTTCAGTAAGGCGTGCAGGTAACGGAGAAACATTGGTACTATCGGGGTGTTGTTTGAATAATTTAAAGCATATTCAAGTATCTTTTCCCTTGGGAAAGATGATTTGTGTAACCGGTGTGTCCGGATCGGGCAAGAGTACGTTGGTAAATCAAATATTGGGGAATGTTCTTATGCATCTTCGTCAACCGGGAGATGGTTTTGATGCGGTGAAAGGAATGGAGCATATTGATAAATATATTGCTATTGACCAATCGCCTATTGGGAGAACACCACGGTCGAACCCTGCTACGTATGTGGGCGTTTTTACCCAAATCAGAGACCTTTTCACTTTGCTTCCGGAAAGCCGCGCAAGAGGATATAAGAGCGGTCGTTTTTCTTTTAATACCAAGGGCGGACGGTGTGAAGCCTGCAAAGGAGACGGTATTAAGAAAATTGAAATGCATTTCTTGCCGGATGTATATGTACCTTGTGAAGTTTGTAAAGGGAAACGTTATAACCGTGAAACATTGGAAATTCGTTACAAGGGAAAGAATATTTCTGAAGTGCTGGATATGACCATTGATGAGGCGTCGGAATTCTTTTCGGAAATGCCCGCTATCAAAAGAAAGATTGACACACTGGTGGATGTTGGGTTAGGATATATGAAATTGGGTCAACCTTCTACCACACTTTCCGGTGGCGAAGCACAGCGTGTGAAGCTGGCGGAAGAATTATCTCGCGTGGGAACCGGTAAGACGCTCTATATATTGGATGAACCTACCACGGGTCTTCATACCCATGATGTAGGAAAATTGGTTGAGATTTTGAACCGCTTGGTGGATGCAGGCAATACAGTCGTTGTGATTGAACACAATTTAGATGTTATTAAATGTGCAGATCATATTATTGACTTAGGTCCTGAAGGCGGTGACCGAGGCGGTACGGTGGTTGTGACCGGTACGCCGGAAGAGGTTGCAGTGTGTGATGCCTCCTATACGGGTCGTTTTTTGAAGAGATTATTAGAGATTGGAGAATAGATATGACAGGCGGAGAATTATGTTCGGTATGTAAGAAAAGAATGGCGACCGTGTTTATTACACAAAAGGATTCCCAAGGAAATCAAGTGAACAAATGGCTTTGTTTGGTGTGTGCAAAACAAATGGGTCTTCCGCAAGTTTCTCAATTTTTAGACAAAATGGGCATTTCGGATGAAGAATTAGAAAGTTTGACAGATGAAATGGGTTCCATGATGGAACAGATGCAAAGCGGTATGGAAGATCAACTTTCGGAAGCTTCTGAATCGGGTGATGCACAAGAAACAGCCGGTACCAATACGCCTAATATTTTTAAAATGTTTGGTAATCTTGCATCGATGTCCAAAATGGAAAGTCCGGAAAGTCGCTTCCAAAATGAGAAGAAAGAGGGCGACGGCGAGAAGAACAGCAAGAAGGCCCCCAAGTATAAGTTTCTTCCTATGTATAGCACGGATCTTACAGAGAAAGCTGCAAACGGAAAGATTGATACTATTGTAGGGCGTGATCGGGAAATTGAACGGATGATTCAAATTGTCAATCGACGTACCAAGAATAATCCTGTGTTGATTGGTGAAGCCGGTGTGGGTAAGACCGCTATTGCAGAAGGTCTTGCGCTTCGTATCAGCCGGAAACAAGTACCCAGTAAACTTTTGGATAAGAAAGTCTTCTTACTGGATTTAACCGCGATGGTTGCAGGTACGCAGTTTAGAGGTCAGTTTGAAGGTCGTATGAAAGGTTTGATTGATGAGGTCAAGAAAGACGGCAATATCATACTGGTTATTGACGAAGTGCATAATATTATGGGCGCAGGAGAAGCGGAGGGCTCTATGAATGCGGCCAATATTTTAAAGCCGGCCTTGTCTCGCGGTGAAATCCAAGTGATCGGCGCAACAACGCTGAAAGAGTATCGGAAATATATTGAGAAAGACAGCGCTTTGGAGCGTCGTTTCCAACCGGTGTTTGTCAATGAACCTTCTGTGGCTGAAACCGTGGATATCTTGAAGGGCATTCGTCCTCATTATGAGGAATACCATAAAGTTCGAATTTCTGACACCATTATAGAGGATGCGACGAAGATGGCAGAACGGTATATTACAGATCGTTTCTTGCCGGATAAAGCCATTGATGTGGTGGATGAAGCGGCTTCCAGGGCGAATCTTCGCAATCTTGTGTTGCCGAAAATTGCAGAATTAGAGAAAGAAATGGCTGCAATTCAACAGGAAATTACCGACTTGGAAGGGAAAGAACCGGAGAATGAAGACGCTCGTTTGGAAAGCTTCCGTAAGATTGCGGAGGGCAAGAGCCGACTTGCGGTGTTGGAACCTGAATTGAATGCCTTGAAAGAGAAAGAATACGTGCAGTTGGAATTTGACGATATTGCACAGGTGATTGAAACTTGGACGGGAATTCCGGTTCATACGGTTTCTGCGGATGAGGCAAACCGTTTGCTTTCTTTGGAGCAACAGCTTAAGGGGAAAGTGATTGGTCAAGATGCTGCTGTTGAATGTGTGGCGCGTGCCATTCGTCGTAATCGTTCCGGTTTTCGCAAGAAATTCAAGCCGTCTTCTTTCATCTTTGTAGGGCCTACCGGTGTAGGTAAGACGGAATTAGTTAAGCGATTGACGGAAGAATTATTCGGCACCCAGGATGCTTTGATTCGTCTGGATATGTCGGAATACATGGAGAAGCATACTGTTTCTAAGTTGATTGGCTCGCCTCCGGGATACGTGGGGTATGATGAAGCGGGACAGCTTACGGAGCAGGTGCGCAGACGTCCGTATTCCGTAATTTTGCTGGACGAAATTGAGAAAGCCCATGCCGATGTATTTAATATGCTTTTGCAAATTTTGGATGACGGTCGTCTTACGGATAGTCAAGGAAGAACGGTGAACTTTGAAAATACGGTTATTGTGATGACTTCAAATGCAGGTAATTCATTAAAGAGCAAAGGAATTGGTTTTGCCAACGATGAATTAAAGGCTATTGCTGAATCGGCGAATGAAGCATTGAAAGAAATTTTTCGGCCTGAATTTTTGAATCGTGTAGACGAAGTTGTTGTCTTTAATCGTTTGGATATGGACACTTTGGTTCGTGTTGCAAAATTGATGACGGAAGAAATTATTCAAGAATGTCGTGATAAAGGAATCGCATTAAATATTCGCGATGAAGTATACGTTTATATGGCTGAGCGCGGTGCTGATGAACGGTATGGTGCTCGTCCTTTGCGTCGTTTGATTCAAAAGAAGTTAGAAGATACACTGGCAGAAGGATATCTGCGTGGGGAGTATCAGTCCGGTGTGGAAATTTGTGTTCGCATATCGGAAGATGATATTGTGCTGGATAAACAATAAGAGGATGACCTATGAAAGAAATTCGAGTCAGTGAAGTAGAGAAGATCTATGCGGAAAGAACGCTGCAAGCCATTCAAAACTGTATTCAGCGGGAATTGAAGATTGTTCAAAAAAGAAAAGGCGCAATTTTAGAAGAACGCAAGTATTTTACGGACTACTTTGCAGAACTGAAAGATGATGAGAAGAAGGATTTGCTGGATATCGAAGCAATGGATACCCAAAGCTATGCTCGTTCCATTGCGTATTTGGCTAAATTAAGCAAACAGGCAAAAGAACCTTTTTTTGCCGGCTTTGATTTTATGCCTGAAGATGAGGACGGGACGCCGATTCGTTGTTGCTTGTCCATCCAAACCCTTCGAGAACCGGAGAGCGGTGAGATGCTTACCTTTGACTGGAGAGCCCCTATATCCTCTTTGTACTACGAATCTGAACCGGGTCCTGCATCCTTTGAAGCACCGGACGGTGTGGTTTCGGGTGAACTTTTCTGCAAAAGACGATATTATTTCAAAGATGGAATTTTGCAAAAGTGTACAGAAATTTCCATGCCTTCGGACGATGAAATGCTGTCGGAAGCATTAAGTCGTCATGCAGGGGATCGTATGCATGCCATTGTTGAAACGATTCAGAAAGAACAGCATCGTATTATTCGGGAACACATTGAAGGCATTACGGTTATCTCCGGTTGTGCCGGTAGTGGTAAATCTTCTGTTGCGCTTCATAAGGCGGCCTATATTTTGTATGGTTTTCGAGAGAAGATGAAAGATTGTAACTTGGCAATCATATCGCCTAACGACACTTTTTCTGAATATATTTCTACTGTTTTGCCGGATTTGGGAGAAGAAAATATGAAAACTCTTTTACCGGAAGACGTGATTTATGAAAGTCTTGTGGGGATTGAGCAATTTCCTTTTATGACACGATTGGAAGAAGCTGAAAGAATTGGTGAATTTGGTCTTGGTGTACAGGGGGATGAGCAAGCACTGGCCCTTTGCAGAACCGCTAAGTCTCAGGAAGGTTTTCGGAAGATTGTGTTGCAGTACGTCGATTTCTTGCGAAAGAATATTTTTAAAGCTGAGCCACTGAGTTTGACGACCGATTTGGAAGGAACGGTCTCTCCGGAATTTTTACATGATTTGTTCTACAGTATTTGCAGTGAAACGCCGCTTCTTCAGAGAACCACAGAAATGGCACAATATATTTACGGCCGTTATGATGTGCGCAAAGAAGAGAACAAAGAGTTTATTCAACAGTCTTTAGACGGAATGATGAAAGCGGTCTCTGCGCCGGCTTTATATCGCTTAATGTATAAAGATGTGGATTTTCAAAAAGAAACCGGCTTTGATTTCTCTGTTCTTTCTTTATATGACAATATGTTCGAGGACGCCTGCGCGGTTAGTGTGCTGAATTTACTTTTACATGAACCCATTATTCCCGGAACGGTATTCTATTTGATTTGTGATGAAGCCCAGGACTTCTCTCCCATTTTCTTGGAATTGTTACGCCATCGATATAGTGGGTGTGATATGTTATTCGTGGGAGACCGGGATCAAATTGTTTTTGAAAATAGCGGTGATTTTGCGGAGGATATTAAGCGTATTTTAACCAGACGACCTCTTCGAAAGTACGAATTAAAGACCAATTACCGTTCTACGAAAGAGATTGTTTCTTTTGCTGCCGGTGTGTTAGGTCGTGATCCCGGGGAGTACGGATCTGTTCGATCCGGTGCAGCGCCCAAAGTATGTTCCGATGATTTGGAAACTGTATTGGAAGAAATGCAAGAGGCCGGTATGGAGTCTGTTTGTGTCCTTACAAGAACGCGGGAGGAAGCAAGAAAGCTTGCTGTGGATTATCCTGTACCTATGCGGATTGCCTCGGTTATGCGCGTGCGTTTCTTGCCTGTATATTTGGCGAAAGGACTGGAATTTGACGGCGTGGTTGTATGGAACAGCAATGATCCTTATTACCAAACCGAGAAAGGACGCTTTGCGCTGTACACGGCTTGCACCCGTGCTATGCACCGTCTTGTTTTGATTCAATAAGAGGAGTTCTCTCTATGTCTTTTAATTTGGAAATCAAAAAACAATATATGGCTGTAGATGCGAAGTCCAAAATAAGCAAGGAAGCGGAATTCTATGCGGTTTATATGATGACCGGCGGTACGTTGAAGACAGCAAATCGTGATTTGGCATTGCGCGTTACACATTTATGTCAGCGCGCCGGAGGTGTGCCGGAGCAGCTATCTTTTAAAGGCGGCGTAAAGCCTTGGTACACGGTAAAGACCCGTTGGAGTGGATTGTTTCACATGGAAGATGAAAATGCCGCTACGGCCTTTCTGAGGGGTTGTTTTTTGATTGGCGGTTATATCGCGGAGCCTACAAAACCGGCACATTTGGAAATTGTATTTAAGGAAGAAGTTTGCTATGAATTGTGCATGGCTGCCTTTGAATTGGCCGGTATTTTTGTGAAAGGTACTCTGCGGGAGAATCGCTATGTTCTGTACATAAAAGACTCGGATGAAGTGATGGCTTTTTTGGTGAAGACCGGTGCCGTTCGTGGCGCGTTAGAATATGAAAATGCCCGAATTGTGAAACAAGGTAACAAGGATAGTAATCGTGTTATGAATTGCGACGATGCGAATATTAACAAAGCGATTGAAACAGGATTTCGTCAAAAAGAACTGTTGGAGAAATTTATGACTACAGCAGCTTTTGCTGAGCTTCCGGAAGCTATACAGGCAACAGCACGTCTTCGTGTGGAGAATCCGGGTATTTCTTTAACGGAATTAGGACAGTTGATGCAACCGCCTATGAGTAAAGCCGGTGTCGCTCATCGATTAAAGAAGATTGAGAAACTGATTCAAACCACTTGAGTTGAAATATTGACTGCTGAGTTGACCATTTTAGGCGTTTGCCTGAGATGGTCTTTTTTTGTGCAAAAAATATTTTCGCATTATTTCCCAATATTGAATATTTCCCGGGAAATATGTGTATGATAATAGTTACGCAGTAATGCGGGAAAGTTTCTACATAAGAAAAAGGAGAATCGCGTATGAAATTTGAACTGTCCAAGGCGGGCACATTCTTAATTGTCCGTATCGGTGGAGAATTAGACCATCACTATTGTGATATTATTCGTAACCGGATTGACCCGGAACTCATGGAACCACCCATTCGTAATATTGTGTTTGATTTGACCGGTCTTACCTTTATGGATAGCTCCGGGATTGGTATGCTCATGGGAAGATTGCGCATTGTACAGGCAATCGGAGGAAACGCTTGCTTGATTTGTGAGAATAAGAACGTACTTCGTATATTAGAAATGTCCGGTGTGATGCGATTGTTTAATCGTTGCAAAGATATTGCAGATGCAGTGAGAGGAGCGTGAGTCATGATGAAAGAAATCAATAGAATGTGTATGGAATTTCCTGCGAAATCCTGTAATGAGGGTTTTGCTCGCTCTGTGGTAGCTGCTTTTGCAGCGCAAATTGATCCACGTTTTGACGAACTCAGCGATCTGCGCACGGCAGTCAGTGAAGGCGTCACCAATGCAATTGTGCATGCGTACAACGGTATACAAGGGGAACAGAATATGGTGAAATTGGAATGTGTACTTTATAAAAATACCATTGAAATTACCATCACGGATTTTGGCAAGGGCATAGAAGACGTGATGCAGGCCAGAGAACCTCTTTATACTACTGCGCCGGAAATGGAGCGGTCCGGTATGGGTTTTACCATTATGGAAACATTTACGGATGATCTGTTTGTAGAGTCAAAACCGGGGGCTGGAACAAAAGTGTTCCTTCGAAAGGTTTTTACGGTTAATGCATAAGGAGTAAGCATGGAGAGCGGTACGAACACCGCTACAATGCAGTACATTAAAGCAGTACAAAACGGTGATGAACAGAAAATGGAAATTTTACTTTTGGAAAATGAAGGTTTGATTCGCCTTGTTTCCAAACGTTTTTTAAACCGCGCCATTGATTCGGATGATTTATATCAAATTTGCTGTATTGGCTTTATGAAAGCAGTCCGGAATTTTGATACTTCCCTGGGATTGTGCTTCTCAACCTATGCAGTACCTACAATGTGTGGAGAAGTGAAGCGTTTCCTTCGGGATGATGGCATTGTGAAAGTATCCAGAAAATTGAAATCTTTATCCTATGCTATTTACCAGGTGGAGGAAGCGTGGGAACAACAGTATGGAGAGAAGCCCACCGTATCCCAACTGGCAAATATACTTGAAACAACGGAAGAAGAAGTTGTGTTGGCGATTGATTCTGCAAAGCCACCGGAGTCCTTATATAGCGTAGTCTGTGAAGGCGATTCTTCGCCTACTTATTTGATTGATGTATTGGAAGGAGGGTCGCAAGGGAGTGAATACGAGTATTTTTTGGATACAGAATCGTTAAGAAGTGCCATGGGGTTACTTTCTGCGGAAGAGCAAACCCTTGTTCGGCTGCGATACTTTAAGGAAATGACGCAAAGTAACGTGGCATCCGTTTTGGGTGTTTCTCAAGTACAAGTTTCCAGACAAGAGAAGAAAATCTTAGAGAAACTTCGGAATATTTTACAGTGATTTACGCACAATACCTGTATGAAAATAAGCGAGGTGTTTGTCCGTGAGCGGAAATTTGGAACATTTAACTGAAAAACAATATCAAGTGATGGCGTCGTCTAAAGAACAAAAATCAAAACTTTGGAAGGACTGTATGATGGCTTTCCTGTTTGGCGGGTTGATTTGCATCATCGCCCAGACAATTAAAGATTTTCTTCTTTCTTCTTACTTTGCGGAAAATGTTTATGGGTTTGATGAAGAAGGTGCAGCTGCTATTACCACCATGATTATGGTGTTCCTGGGGGCATTTCTGACGGCAATAAACGTCTATGATAATCTGGGCAGAATTGCAGGGGCCGGATCGGCTGTACCCATTACCGGATTTGCCAACTCCATTGTATCACCGGCTATGGAATTTCGCAGCGAAGGCCATATTTTAGGCGTGGGTGCTCAGATGTTTATTGTAGCGGGACCTGTGTTGGTATACGGTACATCCTCGGCGGTGTTGGTTGGTCTGCTGTACTTTTTGCTGAAATAAGGAGGGTGTATGGCACAAAAAACAGGAAAACAAACGTATCTAATCACGCGTCCGGTTTACGTGAAAAATGCTGCCAGTGTGGTGGGCCCACGGGAAAAGGCAGGTCCTTTAGGTAAATATTTTGAAGCATGGGAAGATGAAGATTTTGGAGAAGATACCTGGGAGAAAGGGGAAAGTCGCTTTGTGGGTGCTGCTTTAACATCGCTTCTTACAAAGGAAAAAGTATCTTCTGATGAAATTGATTGTGTCTTATCCGGTGATTTAGAGAATCAATGTACAGCCTCTTCCTGTGGATTAAAGGATTCTAACATTCCGTACTTTGGTGTATTTGGCGCCTGCTCCACTATGGGGGAATCTTTAGCGTTAGGGACTTTGTTGGTAGATGGCGGTGGATTTCATAATGTGATCTGTATGACCTCCAGTAATTTTTGTGCGGCAGAAAAGCAATTTCGTTTTCCTATGGAATTGGGCGGGCAAAGACCGCCCACGGCTCAATGTACGGTGACCGGTGCAGGCGCTATTTTACTGACAGACACACCTTGTAAGACACGGATTACCCACGTGACACCGGGAATTATTGAAAATTATCAAATAAAAGATGCCAATAATATGGGGGCTGCCATGGCGCCGGCATGTGCGTCTACCGTTAAAATGCATTTGATGGATTTGGGACGAACGGCTGCGGATTATGACCTGATTGTATCCGGCGATTTGGGCATTTTGGGCGGTGGTTTGTTTAAGGAAATTATGGAGTTGCATGGCTATCCTGTTTCCAACCACAAAGACTGTGGTGAACTGATTTTTGATCCGAAGACACAAGATACGTTCTCCGGAGGCAGTGGATGTGGATGCAGCGCGGTGGTTCTGGCTTCGTATATTCTAAGAGAGATGAATGCTGGGCGGTGGAATCGCGTGTTGTTTGTGGCGACAGGGGCATTAATGAGTCCGGTGAGTGTGAAACAAGGAGATCCCATTCTGGGAATCGCCCACGGCGTAGTATTTGAGAATCTATAAGGAGATGTATATGGGGTTGTTGGTAAAATATTTGCTCGTTTTTATTATAGGGGGTGTGCTTTGCGCTATTGCACAAGTACTTTTGGATAAAACAAAGCTGACTTCAGCGCGTATATTGGTTATCTACGTTGTATCCGGTGTTTTTCTCAGTGCGGTGGGTATTTATTCGAAATTGGTAGCCATCGGTGGGTGCGGTGCAACCATTCCATTGTTGGGTTTTGGACATGCGCTGTGCCAAGGTGTTTTTAAAGCGGTTGATGAGCTGGGGTTTCGCGGAATATTTACCGGTGGATTGGGCGCGGTTGCCACCGGGATTGTTATGGCGGTGGTCTTCGGACTGATTGCTTCTTTTGTATCGAAACCTAAAAGTAAAATTCAATAATTTCATAAGAAACCGGGGGAGTTTTATGAAACGCATTGGAATATGGGTGCTTTTGGCCGCCTTGGCAATTTCGATGATTTATATAGGGTCGGATCGCCGGCAGAAGCATTCTTTTGAGGAGGAAAATTGGTGCGGTTTTGTTTATCGCGCACCATGGAACAGCAGTCACCAATTAACGGTGTTAGGTACGCGGTATTCCGGCGTGCTTTGGACGCAAGGGTATAGTGCGGCTATGATTGCAAAGCTGGAAGGGGGCTGTTACGTTTCTTTTGATCAAATTGAATTCAAACCGGGAAAAGAAAATCGAAATCCCGGTACCTTTAATTACCGTACATATTTGAAAAGTCGCAAGGTGGATTATGTTTGTTCTGCAAAAGAAGCGGATCTGCAGATTTTGGATAAGATTCCCATACGCTATTGGTGCCGCATTCCCGGGAGTGTTTTTAGAAGTTATTTAAAACAAAATTTGGAAAAATATATGACCTCGGAAAGTTTTGGCCTTTTACTTGGGGTGATGACAGGGGATACAGGTAGTTTGTCGGATACCGATTCGCTGGCTTTTAGGACGAGTGGGTTGTCTCATCTTATGGCGGTTTCGGGTACGCACGTTGTTTACATACTATATCCTTTTCGTAAAATGTTTCAGAAAAGTCGTTTGTGTTACAAAGTACGGAATCTGCTATTGATCATTCCGCTGCTGTTCTTTTGGGGAATTGCGGATTATACACCTTCGGTTACACGTGCAGTGTGGATGACCGCAGGTGTATTAGTGGCGCGTGCTTT
>JAFYOJ010000166.1 GCA_017560225.1 Clostridia bacterium | reverse complement strand
TATATCTTGTTCCGTTCCTTGGGCAAATACTTTGGCGCACGTGTTAGTGCAAAATCGGTTCACTGTGATTCGAATATTGTGAAATATTTGGGGATCACGTTGTTACCTCAAGCCGGTGTTGCGTTGGGGATGGCGATGAAAGCAGAAGCGTTAGGCGATCCTGGTATCATTGTTGCCAACATTACGTTGTTCTCGGTATTGATTTATGAGTTGGTTGGCCCGTACTTGACGAAGGTTGCCTTGATGAAGGCAGGGGAGATTCAGCCGGAGGGCAAGACCAGCGCAAGAACTACGGCTCAAAAGCAAGCTTAATGCCCATTTCCGAAATTCGATTACAATAATTTCTGATTCGTTCAGGTTTATAATCTTCAATCCGGTGTCCGTCGAAGCCTACGCTTACACGTACGCCGGATTTCCTTATTATATCTTGTTCCTTGGGGCTTTCAAAAAAACGCAACATATATTCGTGCTGATGTCCGTTATGAATGGTGTCCAAGTTGACGTTCATTTCCCAAAAGATACCTTCTTCGGCCATGCGGGTAAAATAGACAAGGGGATCTATGCCTATATTCCGGCTAAACATAAATAAATCCGTGTGGGCAACGCCTACCGGGCAGCGGGCTTTCTTGGCGAAGGTAAAAATATCGCTGTTGATCACGTTGCCTTCCGGGTGGTCCAAATGTTCCACTAAACAATAATCAAAATAGGATAAATCTGTTTGAGGGGGGAGGGGAAAACGTCCTTTGTTTAAAACGGAAACTTCAATACCTCGAAGAATTTGAATGCTTGGAGCATATTTATCTTTAATTAAAGTTAAATGATCAAAATACCGTTGCAACATTCGTTGGTAATCGGATAGGATTTCCACGGTGGTGGAATGAAAAACATCCGTTCTGCCGCAGCCGACCCCATAATTATGATCCGTAATGCCGAACAAATCGATATCTGCATCGATGGCAGCTTCTGCCAATGTTTCGGGCGTATCTTTTCCACAAAAAGAATAGTAGGTATGGCTATGTAAATCCTGAATCATAAAGGTCACCTCTGAAATTTACTATAGCACACAGGACGCTTATTGTCGAGGGTGAAAAGATTGACATTTCTGGAGGCTTCCTGTATAATTTTTTTATTGTTTTTTGAAAGGAGTTCTCTTTTTTATGAGCAGAAATCGTTTGAAATCGATTCTGATGCTTCTCTTGTTTACCGGGTGTGTGATAGCATTCTCTGGCGTACTTTTCTTTATGTACGGGCAGAGTCGTTATACTGCTTTTTTGCTGTGTGGCATATTTTTATTGCTTCTTGGTACCGTCAATCTTATACTGATTGTTTTTAAGAGTGACATCCCCATTCGTGAGAGAACGATCCAAATCCAAAGTGGTTTTTGGAAGAAGATCTGGCAAGGAATTCGGAATGTACCCTATTATCTTGGCTGTTTTTACAACAAGTGTCGCGGTTGGCTTCAGTTGATCTTAATGGGTGGCGCTTTGACCGGCGCGATTATTTGGATGAATTGGGCGTTTCAACGTGCATCCAAAACCTATCGTTTACAATATTGGCATTTGGTGTTGGCGGCGGCACTGTTTGTACTGGTCATTGTTGTTGATAAGTATATCAAATATTTGAAACAAGAGCAGGATTTTGAACAAGCAATTCTGCATAATTGCCGTGCATTTTTGAATGTTGCAAAGCTTTTGATTGGTGTACAAGCGATTGTAATGTCGGTTAAGATGTTGGGGTTATATGACTTGACCAATATTTTGAATATTATCATTTTAGTTTTCTTCTATTATATCGCAGTGATGATTGTGCTTTCTGTTGCGGTACGTGCTATTCGTAAAGAATTGTCAATGACACCGGGCATTGTTATTTTATTGCCTTTCTTTAAATCGGATATGAAAGATTTATCTGTGATTTCTTTCTTGGAAGAGAACACGGGTATTACTCTAAGAAGTTTATGGAGTTTGAAGTTTATCCGACAGATGCTGCCCGTTGCTTTCTTTGCCGGTCTGCTGATCTTTTGGCTTTCTACCGGTGTGGTGTATGTGAATTCCAATCAAGAAGCGGCTGTTTATCGTTTTGGTAAATTACAGGAGGATATTCTTACACCGGGCCTTCATTTTACATTACCCTATCCCATTGAGAAAACAGAAATTTACGATACCGATACTATTCGAAAAGTGACAATCGGTTATAAGTCGGACGAGGATGTGGATAATATTTGGACGGCCGGTCACGGGGACAATGAGTATAAACTTCTTCTTGGAAGCGGCAACGAACTGGTATCTATCAACTTACGTGTGGAATATAGAATTGCGGATTTGAAGACGTATTTACAAAATTCTGCGGCTCCGGAAAAAGTCTTAGAGGCTAAAGCGTATGAGTTGGCCACAAAACGTACCATGGATCAAGATTTGTCAACTTTGTTATCTGTGGATCGTGAGGCGTTTGCATCTTCCTTCAAAAATGAGTTGTCGAATTTGGTTGAAGAGGCTAATACAGGATTGGAAGTGATGAATATTGTGATGGAGAGTATTCATCCACCTGTGGAGGTTGCGGCGGTATACCAACGTTTGATTGGTGCCCAGGCAGAGGCGGAACAAATTATTTTGGAAGCGCAGGGGAGTGCTATCGACAGCGTTTTTCGTGCTGAGTCGTATGCGCAAATTACCATAGATTCGGCGATGATTGCATATCATCAGAAAATTGCAGAGGCAAATGCGGCGTTGGCTGAATTTATGGCGGCGGTGGAAGCCTATTCGGAGTATCCGAATGCTTATATTTATCAGAAATATATCAATGCGATGTGTTCCACTTATGCCGGAACGAAACTGATTTTGGTAGGGGACCATGTAGATAGTTCCAGAATTAAGATATTCTATGGATCCTTGTCTTGAGAATAGAGAGGTTTTTATGATGAAGAATGATACAATGGAAACAAAAGAAACAAAAAAACGCAGTGGCATGTGGATCAAAATCCTAATTGCGGTTATATTGTTGGTAATTGTGGGTTATTTTGGCTTTGCTTGTGAAGTCCGGGAAGGCAGCAGTGCCGTTATTTTACGCTTTGGTGCTCCCCGTGCAGAAATTACAGAAGCCGGCCTTTATTTTAAATTACCCTGGCCTTTTGAATCAGTGGTTACCTATGATAGCCGTTTGCAATATACCGAGTCTAATTCCCTGGAAACTACAACAAAAGACAATCGAAACGTAATTTTACGGTCCTCTGTGTTGTGGTATGTAAGTGAGCCGCTCAAATTCCACAATAGTGTTGGCTCTATGGATAAGGTGGAGTCTTATATTAAAGACCAGGTGTTCAGTGCTACGAATAGCGTGATTGGTTCTTATGAAATGACAGCATTGGTTTCTTTGGAAACAGAGTCCATTAAATCGGATGAGATTCAAGCGAAGATTTACGAAGTGGTGAAGCAGAATTGCGAAAGTAGTTATGGCATTACGGTGCAAGACGTAAGCTTCCTTCGGATTTCTCTGCCTACCACGAATTTGGAAAGTGTGTTTGCGCAGATGAATGCAGCTCGCCAGAAAGATATCGATAGTATTTTAGCAAAAGCTGAGCGTGATGCAGATATTCTTCAATCTGCAGCGGATGTAGAGTGCGCAGACATTGTTTCTAAAGCAGAAATTGAAGCGGCAGACATTTATGCTAAGACGGAAGCGGAAGTGGCTAAGATTTATGCTGAGGCACAAAGTGCTAATCTGGAATTATACAAATTCTTAAAGGAACTGGATACCATCATTGCGTCGGTGGGTTCGGACGATATCTATGTTGTAACTTCCGATACCTATCCATTCAATGTGTTACTTTCTTACAGCGATACGCTGATGCCAAATTCTGATGGATTGATTCAAGCGGATTTAAGTTATATGTTGTCTAAAATGCCGGAAGATGAGCGGGAAACCGTGGTAACAGCACTTTGTGAATTGATTGCAGAAGCGGGGAAAGTTTCATGAAACGGGAATTTTTAGAAGATGTATTGAAAACCGTATCCCGTGTATTCGTAGTCTTGATTCTTGCGGTAGTCATTGGGATTGCTTTCTCAGGCGTTCGCATTGTCAAGAGCGGTGAAGTTGCGTTGGTTCTTCGCTTTGGTAAATTAGTGGGGAATACACCGGAAGAACAGATTCACAAACCCGGTTTGTTGTTCTGTTTCCCCGGATTTATTGATGAGGTTGTCACTGTTTCCACAGACAGCGTGATGCAACAGGATGTTTATACTCATTATACGGATGAGAGTATCGCAGACGGTACCTATATGCTTACCGGAGACAATAATGTGGTATTGATTAACGCTATGCTGAAGTACAAAGTTTCGGATCCGGTTGCCTATGCTTTGCGTATCAATGAAATAGAGTCTCTTATCGATTCCAGTGTTCGAACTATTATGGTAGAAACGGCTGCACATACGGATGTTGATGTTATTATGACATCGGGCAAGAAAGATTTTCAAGATTCCATTCACGAAGGTGTTCAAGCACGCTTGGATATGCTGGAAACGGGTATTTCGGTACAAGCGCTGGAATTGACCAGTGTAACCATGCCGAAACCGGTGCGTATTGTGTATGAAGGTGTCAATGCGGCTGTTATTGAGGCCAGTACGATGATGGAAGAAGCACAGCAATATTGGAATACCGTTGTTCCTTCTGCTGAGGCATATGCCCAAAATTTAATTGCAGCTGCCGATAGTACCCGCGCTTCCAAAGTGGCAGATGCCAATATGGAATTGTCGGAATTCTGGGGTGTTTTGGAGGAATATGAGCGTGATCCGGCGGTTGTACGTACTCGGATCTATAGTCAAAAGATTTCTGCTATTTTAGATAATCTTGGAACGATTCGTGTTGTGCAGGATGATGATAGCGTAATTATTATTAAACCGTAGGAGCGTGGCGTATGAAGAATATTGAACATGTTGCATCCGATAGTTTGGAAGCGCTCTCAAATACAGGATTAAGTGCATCGAAGCAGAGAAGATTAAAGACAGAAATTATTTGTGCAATGATTTCCATTGCTTGTTTGATTATTGGTTTGATTTACCAATTTTCGGTAAAGAATGATGTCATTGTGGCTCCGCTTTGTTATACGATTGGTTTTTTGGTGGAGGGTATACCGGTTATTTGGGTTGCGGTGAAGGGACTTTTCTCCAAGGATTTAACCAATGCTATGGAAATGTTGGTGGCCATTGCTATTGTTGCGTGTTATTTGTCCGGAGATTTAGTCTTGTCGGTTCTGATTCCGCTGATCTTGAATCTGACTCATTTTCTTGAAGAAAGAAGTATAGTGGGTGGACGGGATATTATTGACGGTCTTCGTCGCTTACAACAAAATACAGCTACGGTGATTCAAGGTGAAGAGAGAATTTTGGTGGATGTGAAGAAATTAACTATCGGCCAACATATTTTGATTAAACCCGGCGAGAGTGTTCCGATTGACGGTGTTATTATCAGCGGAGATTCTCACGTAGATCAAAAGTCTCTGACCGGTGAGCCGGAGCCTGTTGGTGTAGTACCCGGTTCTCCTGTTTATGCCGGTACTGTAAACTTGGATGGCCAATTAATTGTAGAAGTACAGAAAGAATTCGTCGATACTTCATTTTCCCACATTCTTTCTTTTTTGGAACAGGCGGAACGCATCTCGGTGCCGGAGTCCAGAATCATTGACCGTTTTATGCGTTATTACATTCCTTTTGTGTTGGCAACAGCGGGTGCGGTTGCTTTGTTTACAGGGGATTTGAGTAAAGCGATTGCAATTCTGGTAGTTTCTTGTCCTTGTGGTCAGATGCTTGTAAGTTCTGCACCTATGATTGCAGCGCTTTCCGTTGCAACTAAACGGGGTATTGTGATTAAGAATTCTAAATTTATCGAGGATTTAAATGAAATTGATGCAGTGGTATTTGATAAGACCGGTACGCTGACAAAAGGTAATTTGGAATTGACGGATATTCGTCCTTGTGATGAGTCTGTTTCAAAAGAACAGCTTTTTGCGATTGCTTATGCCTTGGCATCCGGCTCTAATCACCCTGTTTCGCAAGCGGTACTTGCTTCGGTTGATACAACCTATACCCATGGATTGAATTGTGGAGAAGTGAAAGAACTTCCGGGAAAAGGGATGACTGCGCTTCTTTCTGACGGACAAGTGATTCGTTTTGGTAACTACGCATGGTTTGCGGAAGAAGGCATTTCTATTACTGAAGCATTCCGGGAAAATTGCGTTGGATCTGTCAGCTACGTTGCTAAAGGGGATCGGTTGTTGGGTGCGCTTTGCTTTAGTGATACGCCCAGAGAGGAAGCGAAGCAAGTTATCGAACAATTGCGGGATTTGGGCGTGAAGCAATTTGTAATGCTTACCGGTGACAGAAGTCAAGTGGCAGAACGAATTTGTAACGAAACCGGTATTGATGAGTATCGTGCACAGCTCTTGCCGGAAGATAAATTGGCGGCGATTCAAGAATTGAAGGCGAGTCAGAAGGTTATTGCAGTGGGAGATGGTATTAACGATGCTTTGGCATTGAAAGAGGCTCACGTGGGTGTTGCAATGGGTGCCATGGGATCTGATCTTGCGGTTCAATCTGCCGATGTTGCCTTGATGAGTGATAATCTGCTGAATTTGCCGTTCTCAATTACACTTGCACGCAAGACGCGGAGCGTTATTTACCAAAACTTGGTGCTTTCTTTGTTGATTAGTTTCACCATGATTTTGCTTTCATCCTTTGGTGTTATTAGTGTATTGGCAGGATCTATTTTACACAACGTGGGTGCTTTTACGGTTATTTTAAATAGTTCCAAAATTTTGAAATTGAACCAGAATTGAAAAGTGAGGAAATATAGATGATTTACGGGGAAAATGTTGAATTTTTTCTGTAAATCATTTATACTATACGGCGTGTTCTTTATTAAAGGAGTGTTATTTGTATGGCGATTCGAATTGGTATTGCAGGATATGGTAATTTGGGTAGAGGCGTAGAGTGCGCTGTAGGAAAGAACTCTGATATGGAGTTAGTCGCTTTATTTACAAGACGTGATCCGAAATCGGTTCGCACCAAAACCAATGTGCCGGTATATGCTGTAAGCCAGGCTCCTTCTATGAAGGATCAAATTGATGTATTGATTATTTGCGGCGGTAGCGCCAATGATTTGCCGGAACAAACGCCCTATTTTGCACAGTATTTTAACGTCATTGATAGTTTTGATACCCATGCCAAGATTCCGGAACATTTTGACCGCGTGGATAATGTTTGCAAAACAAACAATCATGTGGGCATTATCTCTGTGGGTTGGGATCCGGGATTGTTTTCTTTGAACCGTATGTTTGGGCAGGCTGTGCTTCCCGACGGAAAGGATTATACGTTCTGGGGAAAAGGCGTTAGCCAAGGTCACTCGGATGCGATTCGCAGAATTCCCGGTGTCTTAGATGCCCGTCAATATACCATTCCGGTAGAGGACGCATTGGCACGTGTTCGGGCAGGGGAGAATCCTGACTTGACAACGCGTCAGAAACATACGAGAGAATGTTTTGTGGTGGCAGAAGAAGGTGCGGATTTGAATGCCATTGAAACAGCCATTAAGACTATGCCCAACTATTTTGCAGATTATGATACCACGGTTCATTTTATTTCCCAAGAGGAACTGAATCGTGATCACAAGGGTATTCCTCACGGTGGTATGGTGTTCCGCAGCGGTATAACCGGTCTTTCCGGCGAAGAACATCGGCATATTATTGAATATAGACTTCAATTGGACTCCAATCCTGAATTTACATCCAGTGTACTGACTTGCTATGCGCGGGCAGCGTACCGGTTAGCCAAGG
>JAFYOJ010000015.1 GCA_017560225.1 Clostridia bacterium | reverse complement strand
TTCATAAGTGAGATCAATATACTTTATTTCTTCCTAAAATATCCCTCCGTATAATATAAGTATTCGCATTGTCATTGTATACTTCATTTATATATATGTCAACAATATCTCTATCTCTTGAACATTCAGTTTCGCGCGTGCGTCTTGATTTCCGCCGCAAAGTATAGTAGTATAAAGGTATGTTTAAGAGACGGGAGAAATAGCTTATGAAACCAACGCTTTATATTGTAATTCCATGCTATAACGAAGAAAAAGTATTGCCCATTACGGCACCTTTATTCTTAGAGCAGCTGACGTCTATGCAATCGGATGGACTAATCTCTCCGGAAAGCAAGATTATGTTTGTCAACGACGGAAGCAAGGATCAGACTTGGTCCCTCATCAAACAGTTTGCCGCCGAGAATCCGGCTTATATTGGCATCTCTCAAAGTCGCAACCGCGGTCATCAAAATGCTGTATTGGCAGGACTGATGGAATCGAAGGACAAGTGCGATATTACCATTTCCATTGACTGTGATGGACAAGATGATATTACGGTTATGACGCAAATGGTGCAGGAATATTTATCCGGTTCAGAAGTTGTCTACGGTGTGCGCAATAGCCGTAAGACAGATACTTTCTTCAAGCGCGCGACTGCGGAAGGCTTTTATAAGTTTTTGAATGCCATGGGGGCAGAGGTAGTCTTTAACCATGCAGACTACCGTTTAATTTCCGCGAAAGTATTAAAGGAATTTGCCAATTTCAAAGAGGTCAATTTGTTCCTGCGGGGCATGATTCCGTTGGTAGGTTTCAAGTCCAGTTCTGTCTATTATGCGCGCAAAGAGCGTTTTGCAGGCGAAACCCATTATCCTTTGAAGAAAATGATTGCACTGGCCGTAGATGGCATTACAAGCCTTTCCGTGAAGCCTTTGCGGATGATTTCTTCCCTTGGGTTTATCATGGCGATTGTGAGCATTTTGGGTTTAGTCTGGGCAGTTGTGGCTAAGATTTTAGGCGTTGCCGCTGTGGGTTGGGCCAGCATTGTAGCGGCCATTTGTTTGCTTTCTTCCATTCAATTGATTTGTCTCGGTATCATTGGCGAATATATCGGCAAGATTTATATGGAAGTGAAGGAACGTCCTCGCTATATTATCAGTGAAAGAACAGAAGATCAAAAATAATTGTATAAATCTCCTTGTCTTGTAAATAATAACAGCACTATGTTTCAAGCAAGGAGATTGATTTATATATGAAAGCAACAGGTATTGTGAGAAGAATTGATGATTTGGGCCGTGTAGTCATTCCAAAAGAAATGCGCCGCACTTTAAGAATCAAAGAAGGCGATCCTTTGGAGATTTTTGTCAGCGAAGACGGCGGCGTGATTCTTCATAAATATTCTGCCATGACCGATTTAACCGATATCGCCAATCAATTTACAGAAAGCCTTTCTAAAGCATCCGGACATCCCGCACTGATTTGCGATCGGGATACGGTGGTCGCCGTACACGGCGCACCGAAGAAAGAATATTTAAACAGAAGAGTTCCCGCAGCCATGCTGCACAATATGGAAGAGCGTGCCACGGTGATTCTCACGGACAAGCGAGAAATCCAGACAGCTTTCTTTGAAGGCATCAGCGCCGAAGCCATTTCCGCCATCATGATTACACCGGTGATTGCCCACGGCGACGTAATGGGAGGCATCATCCTTTTTGCCACCGATAACAAAACGATGCTCGGCGACACAGAGAAGAAGCTTTCTCAGGCGGCAGCTACGGTGTTGGGACGACAGTTGGAACAGTAAAAATTTTTATAGTATCCCCATTCGGCGCTTTCTGCCGGATTGCTTCAAAGAGGCAACCGCAGAAGCGCCGGTTTTATAGGAAATCTTTTCTATATTGTAGGGGCGACACACCCACTTCTCGCTTAAAAAGCATGGCAAACTGCGCAGATGTGGAGAATCCGCAGCGGTACGCAATTTCCGTACACCCCAGCGTCTCGGAGGACAAAAGCCGTTTGGCCGCTTCCACCCGGCAATGAATCAGAAACGCACGGGGCGACAAGCCGGTGCGGACTTTGAATTTATGCTGAAAATAATCGTAACTGATATTGAGTTGCTTGGCGCAGTCAGAGAGTACAATCTTCTCCCGGTAATTTTCCTGCAAATAATTGACTACATATTCTAAATTCTTCTCGCCGCTACTATTATGGCGGCTGCGCAGCACGTGAATGAGCAGGGCATGGAGAGACGCCTGTAAAATGGTTTGATATCCGTACCGTTGTTCCCGAATTTCCGTCAGTAGCGTATATAACAGCCGTCTGATCACGCCGGATTCATCTCGTCCAAAGGATTGCAGCGACGGAAAATTTCCCTGAAACGTCAGACAGATCACATGTCCATCAATCTGGTGATTTTCATTATGGAAAAGGTGAGGCGGAATCACCGTATATGTATTTTCCGTAAATGTATACGTCTTATCTCGCAAAGTGGTGGTTCCCCTCCCCTTGGCATAATAAACCAATTCATAACATTGATGATCGTGAAATCCAATGGGTTCACCTTTTTGTTTCGGAGCGTCCCAAATGGAAACAAGAGATATATTTTCAACCATTTTACCCACCGCACCTCCTGTAAGCCCATTATAACACAAAAATCAAAAAAACCAAAACATATAAAAATCAAACGAAAACATTATAGTTGTTGGAGGTCCTCTCGCGCTATACTGAAAATAACAAAGGAGGTCCTTTTATGACCCAAACACAATATTTTAAGAATTTGACACCCCCGGAAGGGGCCATTGACGTAGTACTGGACACCGATGCATATAACGAGATCGATGACCAATTTGCTATTAGTTATATGTTGGGGCATCCGGAGAAGTTGCAGATCAAAGGCATTTGTGCCGCGCCTTTTCACAACGAAAATTCCACCGGTCCGGAGGACGGCATGGAGAAGAGTTACAAGGAGATTTTGAAACTGCTTGAGCTGGCCGGGCACAGCAAATTGGAGTCTTCCGTTTACAAAGGTTCTCCCTGTTACCTGCCGGATGAGCAGACGGCAGTTTCTTCGGAAGCGGCGGATTTCATGGCAAACCTTGCCAATCAATACACACCGGAGAAGCCTTTATATATCGTAGCCATCGGAGCCATTACAAATGTAGCTTCCGCCATTTTACAAAACCCCGCTATGAAAGAAAACTGCGTACTGGTATGGTTAGGCGGGCATGCCCTTCACTGGCCCGATAGGGGCGCATCCGAATTTAATATGAGGCAAGCTCTTGCCGGCGCCAGAATCGTATTTGGCTGCGGGAGTCCTGTGGTGCAACGGCCGTGTGTAGGCGTAGTGAGTGCCTTCGCACCCGGCGAGCCGGAGCTGGCCCATTGGCTGAAAGGAAAGAACGCTTTGTGTGATTATTTGTATCAACACACCGTGGAAGCGGCAGAGACGTACGCCGCCGGGAAACCTTGGACCCGCACCATTTGGGACGTCACTGCTGTTGCGTGGCTTTTAAACGAGGGCAATCGTTTCATGAGCGATCAACTCATCCCCAGTCCTATTCCCCAGTATGATTTCCAATATGCGTGTCCCGCTCAAAGACATTGGATTCAATACGTTTACCACATAAACCGAGATGCTTTAATGGAAGACTTGTTTAATACGTTAGGAGGTTTCTGATGAAAGTTTATAATTTAGGTTCACTGAATATCGATTACGTGTACAAAGTGCCTCATTTTGTAGCAGCAAAAGAGACTTTGTCCTCAAGTAGTTTACAAATATTCCCCGGCGGAAAAGGGCTCAATCAGTCGGTAGCTTTGGCTAAAGCCGGCATTCCCGTCATCCATGGGGCTGTATTAGGCGACAGCGGCCAGTTCTTGTTGGACACTTTATCGGAAGCCGGCGGTGACATCAGCCGAATTACCCGTGTTTCGGAGGCTTGCGGCCACGCCATCATTCAAGTGGATCCCACGGGACAGAATTGTATCTTATTATACGCAGGAACAAATCACAAGATTGACCGGTCCTATATCGAAACCTTTTTACAGGATGCAGAAGCCGGTGATTTTTTAGTACTGCAGAATGAAACCAGCGGTCTTCCTGAGGCTTTTGAAATTGCCCACGAGAAGGGCATGCAAATCGTGTTTAATCCTTCTCCTCTTGGGGAAAATATCCCCGACCTTCCCCTTTCCTTTGTAACCTGGTGGTTCTGTAATGAAGTAGAGGGAGAAGCATTGTTTGGAAGCGCGGTTCCTTCAGAAATTGTAGCTAATTTCGGTAAAATGTATCCGAATTCCAATCTTGTACTTACGTTGGGTGCCGAAGGCAGTGTTTGTTGGACGAAGGGCAACCTATACAAGCAATCTGTTTACCCTGTACAAGCAGTAGATACCACCGCTGCCGGCGATACGTATACCGGGTATTTTATCGCATCCATCGCAAAAGGGTTGCCGGTACAAGAGGCGATGAGACTTGCTTCTAAAGCCGCCGGCATTTCCGTTTCCCGCATGGGCGCAGCCCAATCTATTCCGTATTTAAAGGAGGTACAATAAGATGAAAAATGGAACTGCTTTTCGACGCTTCGTGATACTGGGATTATTGATGATTTTCTCATTAAGCCTTTTCGTTGCCTGCGGCGGCGAAAATGAACCAACGGCCAGCCCAACAGTTCGGCCGGTACGGTTGCCGGCGAATAATGCCAAACCAGATTTAATCAAAGAAGATAACAAGTATGCCAATGTGCCCATCTACGATAAATTCGGTGCATGGCCCCAAAAGACCGGCGACGAGTATTATGCTTCTGAAGTGGGCACTTGGTACACCATTTGGTGGCAAGCAGAGGGGCACGCCAGCTACGAACTATGGTACAAATCCGATTGGACCCGTTTGAAGCCGGTGGACTATGGCTATTACTGTTCCGGCGATACGGATTATTTAACCTCTGTGTTGGCACGGATGAAGTATATTGATATTGACTTTGTGATGCTCGACGACACAAACAGCCCAGAGACCGGCTACTATCAGGATATTGCCACAAACTTATATAAGGTATATAAAACCGCAAGTCAAATGGATGGATTTACACCGAAACTGGCCATTGCAACCGGCGGTACCATTCGGGATTTTGACAACGCGGAACAACAACAAGCCGATTTCGATCGTTATTATAATAATATCTACAAACGTTACCCCGAGTTGTATTATCATTATGAGGAGAAGCCGCTGCTACTTATGTACGTAGCCAACAAACCGGATGTGCGCTATCAAGACAATCAAAATCGTTTTACCCAACGCTACGGCACCGGCTTTATTTCCTGGCAGAATTTAAGTAACGACACAAGCCTCTACACCACCCAAGGAAATTGGGGTTGGGTATGGGATATGCAAAACGAAGGTACGGAAGTCATCGGGGTCCAGCCCGGCTATAATAAAGGGCACCAAGGTCCGTATTTCCAGCCTTTCCCCAGAGATAACGGCGTTCGCTACACGCAAATGTGGTTGGATGCTATTAAGAAGAACCCGAAATTTATTATGATTGCCAGCTACAATGACCACGCGGAAGAAACCGGTTGGGAGGCCACAACCCCCATCCGTAAGCCCATCGCCTCCGCCGGTCAAGATTGCGAAGGGGAAGATCCGTACGTATACGAAAAGATTACAGAGGCGTATTTAGCACTGCGCTATGGCTATATCGAAGGTTTCTACTACCAAGTAGAGAACACGAAGCAAGTGTACCAATGCGTGAACGGTTATTTGGAGAAAGTGAAATCCACCGCCCCGGAGAAGGCCGGAGAACCGGTCATTCTCCTGCCCGAAGGCTATATTGAGTGGGAACTGACCCGAAACAGAGCATAAAAGAGGAGCGCTTTATATGAAGCGATTACTGATTGGAATGATGAGTTTGATGCTGTTTCTTTCTATAGGAGCAGCACAGATTCCTATTCTGGCAGAAGAACCTCCCGATACCATCTCAATGGAGACGTTGCTCCCGGCGGACATTTTATGTTCTCCTTTATGACTTCTTTGCCGGAGCCGACCACCCCTATACCGGATGAACCCACGCCCTCCGGCCTGCCCGGCTACGTTTGGGGCATCCTCGCAGGCGGCATCGCTTTAGTCGCTGCAGCCGTGGTAGTATGTATTGTGCTGGTAAAAAAGAAAGCTAAATAAGTGAATGAAAAAAAGAAGGCCTCGCTTCTAAGCTTGTGTTGGCAGCGTGGTTTTCTTATGGAGTCAGTTTTGTGTAATCCGGTTGCTTTAAGTCTTCCGGTATTTGCATAGTTTCGTTCTGCGTGTTCCACGCAAGGATCGCCCATTCCCAGTAGGTGCCCAGCCTTGAATTACACCCGGGAATCTCCGCCCGGAGCATCCTGTCTATTTGTGTAAAAATGGTTTTATCTTCCAACTTCATACCCTTTTTATAAGGCGGGTACCAATATTTCGAAGCGTCATAGCGGACGCAGATTTCCCACGCTGCATTTCTTGCTCTTACGTGAAAGTGGGGCCCCATAGACTTCGTAAATACATCATCCGTTTCTGCAAAAGCTTCCAACGCATCCGTCTTAAAAATCCGACATACGTTTGCCCAATTGACACGTGTCTGCAAATGATAAGCTTCTCTGTACTGTTTTGCCAATGCAAATTCGTCCGCACTCTCGTGCCGTACTTTTTCATAAACGCCATTGGTCAAAATAACTTTATGACCATATACAAAAAAGTAGAAAAGCACTGCTTCTCCGCGACTGGTCGTGTGATGCAGGGCATAGATGCCGTCAAGTACGTAGGTAAAATGCCCCGTGGTGAAATCTAAAATCTTTATTTTTAGGGTTGCATCCCCCAGATGGTCTAAAAACGTTGCCACCGGGCAATTTCCGTCTTCTTTGTAAAACTCCACAATAGGGGGCGTTTCAGTGGTCCCCCTGTAAGCATCTCTTCTATGCAATGCTCGTGACATAAAAGTTCTTCTCTCATTTAGAGATTCTTCAAATTCACCATTGTTCAAAACAGTTGGCACATCATCCCCAAACTCTCTCATATTGATTTTGAATTTTATCCCAAACTTGCCAAAAAAGTCTGTTGCTTCATCTTCATATGTTATCACATTGGAAATTTCTACGAGATTATAAGTTTCGCCCCTATTTGAGGTTCTATAATACCCAATTTTACTTGTAGCATCTTTCTCAGTTCTCCCAAAGAAAAAACTCTCCTGATTGTAATCCTTAGCTAAAACTTTTATGTCTGCTAAAGCACAATTAAAAATTACAAATGAATGTTCCTTTATTCCATAACTGCCGCGAAGTGGTGTGTAAGTGAGTCCAGAATATCTTAATCCAGTCTTGAATGTTTTTAATGCTTTTTTATTTTCTTCAGACGATGCTGGTTCTCCCATAGGGTTCTCTGGTGTTATGATAGCAAATGTCCTAATTTTACCAGAAGAGTCTCCAAAAAGGGCTCTTTTTAATCTTCTATATCGATTACTGTTTTCTTCTAATTTTTTAATTTTCATAACTTAACCCCTTAAATTGTGAGTCATATATCCGTATATAAGTGCCATGATTTTGGAAATAAGATGGTCTAGGCGGTTCATACTCTAACACTTCCGACAAATGGAATGCTGTACCGTCTTTTACTAACTTACTGGCAGGACCCCCTTTTCTTTTTGCAAAAATTTCTTCAGCATCTTTCAAATTCAACAATGTTTTATCGTCTTTGTTTAAAGTGAATGTTCGCACTGTTTCACCAACATCATAAATGT
>JAFYOJ010000165.1 GCA_017560225.1 Clostridia bacterium | reverse complement strand
GCTACCACCAATGCTTTCAAGTTTGCATCGTCAGTCTTCTCCAACTGATTCAAACAGTACTGACGTACGCTGTATCCTTCATAACGAGTGATTTCTGTGCCGTCAATAGTGATATAAGCGTCGATAGTTTTGCCCATATCCTGAGGCAAAATACCTTCCAACGCAAACGTATAAGCGTTGTCGCCAACAAACGTTCCGTCTACCACAATGTCCTTGCCATTATACACATACTTCATAACAGGAGTGCCGGTAACATCCGCACCCAACATAACAGTATAATGCATCGTGATGGATTCTTTCAATTCCGGCTGAGCTTTAAGGGCTGCTTTCTTGACGAGAATTTCAATCGTTTCAATTGCCGCATAGTCCCCACCACTGTTCGGTCTTGTTTCCAAAGCCACGGTGTAATTACCAATGGGAAGTTCTTGAGAATATTTTACACCATACAAACCTTCATAGGTGTTACCGCAATCCCAAAGAACCCAAGCATCCAACAAAGTGCCGGATGCATTCCGAACGGCTACACGGTAGCGAGTGTTGTAATCCAAATTTGCGATAGACATACCATCGAAGGAAATAGCAATTTGTTCGCCGGAAATAAGTATGGTTTTAGGAACAGAAATGGCAGGAGCGTTCGGTGTTGTGCCTTCTGTTCTCTCAACAACCGTATACGTATACGTCATATCCTCGTAACCGGGATAGGCTGTATCTGTACCATAAATCACGACTTTCATGGTATAGGTACCGGGCGCACCTGCAAGCGCAGCATTGCTGATACCAAGCCATTCATTACTGGAAGTGCCGCTGTTCGCTGAATCTCTGGAAGCCCACTCAAACACCAAGGTGGAACCGTTATAAATCTTAATCGAACGATGTCCAATGTTTGTAATATCAGAGGCATCTGCAAAGGTGTAGGAGAAATACTGAATCTCCCCTGCCACATACTGAGACTTAGAAGCTTGAATAGATCCACCCAACTGAACTGCCTTCTCAACGGTGATGGTATATTCTTGTAAAATGTCCAAATTACCGGATACGGAGTTCCAAACACGCAATCTGACCACATAAGTGCCGGCACTCTTTACATAAACCGTGAAGCTATTGCTCTCACCCATAGAAGTATTGGTATTCCAAATGTTCCATTCATTTAATTTCGTACCACCGGTAGTTCCAAACCAAATGGAATATACGTCCGTGGAAGTCAGCAAACTGTCACGCAATCCTTCATAAGAAAAAGTAACAGATTCTCCCGCATGCAACGTTTCTGTAGAAACAGACATGGTAAGAGGCTTATCTTGTACAATGACTGTAATTTCTTGTAAGTCTGTAAAATAATTCGCTACGTTATATGCACGCAACTTCACGGTGTAAGTACCCGCCGCCAAGTTATCAAAAGTAACTTCACTCAGCGTAAAAGCATTCAAATTAGAGATATTTTTATAAGTACTCTTAGAAGCAGCATCGTACAGCCAAACAGAGTACATTTCTTCCCCATCAAAGACAACAGATTCCGTGCCACCAACCGATACGGTTAAAGAGTCCCCTTCTGTCAATGGTTCACTGGGTACAGAAAGCACAGGATGTACTTTCACAACCGTAACGTTCAATGTTTGAATAACCACAACGCTTTCAGTAGCATTCCAATAACGCAACCGCACTTCATAGGTACCCACTTTCAATCCTGTGAACTCCACCGCATCACCGGTAAATGTGAAAGCCGCACCATTGGAAATGTCCTTCGATGCCGTTGTCGGACCGGCAATTTGAATAGAATAAGCATCCCCGTAGTGTACGTTACCGGCAGATGCGTCCACGTAAATTTTCAACGTGTCACCGGCTGTTAAATTCGTGTCCTTAATAGAAATAACAGGACGGATTTTGGTTGCCTGCACCTCAATAGTTTGAATGGCTACAACGCCTTCATTATTGTTCCAAAAACGTAACTTCACACTATAGATACCTTCTTTCAAGCCTGTGAAATCTACAGACTCGCCGGTGTACGTATACTTAGATCCGTCCGAAATATTCATAGAAGCACTGCTGGGACCGGAAATTGCAATAGAATATACGTCTCCGTAATGTACGTTCCCCACAGTATTTACGTAAACTTTCAAAGTATCTCCCACTGAAATCTCTGTATCCTGAACAGAAATAGTAGGACGTGCTTTCTTTACAGTCACCGTAATTTCTTGCAACGTCGTAAAATCGCTTGTGGCATTCCACTTGCGAAGTTGCACCGTATGAGAACCTATTGCTAAGCCCTCAAAAACAACTTCGCCGCTGCCATCAGCACCAACCGTTTGTTTTCCACCATCGGATATGTTCTTAGAACTTCCTCCAACAACCCGAATGGAATAAACATCTTTACCATTATGCATACTCGCTGCAAGACCGGTAAAAGAAACCGTTAATGCCTCCCCTGATGCTATTTCCGTACGATCAACGGAAATGGTGGGCGTTCCGGCTGCTCTTGTCTGCGTAGATGTTGCAAAAGGCACAAACAAGCCAACGCATACCGCCAGCGCAATCATAAAAGCAATTACTCTCTTCATGCTGCATCCTCCTATTATCGCAGTTAATATACTTAATATTATATACACATTCAAACATACTAACAATGCAATAATGGCTACTCAAATTATATTTTTAGACACATAAAAATAAGGCACATACAGAAAAAGCTCTGTATACGCCCAAATGTATTTCGATTCTCTCTCACAACGTCGCTGCCATAACCGCTTTAATGGTGTGCATTCTGTTCTCTGCTTCATCAAACACAATAGACTGTTCACTTTCAAACACTTCGTCGGTCACTTCCATACAGTCAATACCGAATTTCTCGTAAATTTCTTTACCCACAGTGGTGTTCAAGTCGTGGAAAGCAGGTAAGCAGTGCATGAAACGGCATTGACTTCCCGCATTTTCCATCAAAGCAGAAGTTACCCGGTACGGTGTCAAATCTGCAATACGCTCATTCCAAACCTCCGCCGGCTCGCCCATGGAAACCCATACGTCTGTATAGATTACGGATGCACCTTTGGTCGCTACCATGGGATCTTCAATAAACTCCAGCACCGCCCCTGTTTCAGCCGCAATCGCCTTACAAGTATCTACTAATTCTGCCGAAGGGAAATACTTAGCAGGTGCGCAGGCTACAAAATGCATACCCATCTTCGCGCAACCCACCATCAAAGAATTACCCATATTGTAACGGGCATCGCCCATATACACCAACTTAACACCTTTCAAAGAGCCAAAATGCTCTTTAATGGTCATAAAATCTGCCAAAATCTGGGTGGGATGGAACTCGTTGGTCAAACCGTTCCAAACAGGAACACCGGCATATTTTGCTAAATCTTCCACAATTTCCTGACCAAAACCGCGGTATTCAATGCCATCGAACATACGGCCTAACACGCGAGCCGTGTCCGCGATACTCTCTTTCTTACCGATTTGGGAACCGGATGGATCCAAATAAACAGGATGCATACCAAGATCTGCCGCAGCCACTTCAAAAGCGCAACGGGTACGGGTACTGGTCTTCTCAAAAACCAGCGCAATATTCTTCCCTTCGCACAAACGGTGGGAAATCCCCTTCTTCTTTTGATCCTTCAACACCAAAGCATAATCAATCAAACCATCAATCTCTGCCGGAGTGAAATCCAACAACTTCAAAAAGCTCTTACCCTTTAAATTCATTTTACACCGCTCCTTCCGAAATCACTGCCTTGAGGACGGAAACCGCCTCTGCCAGAACGTCCATAGAAATATTTAAAGCAGGCAGCAAACGAACCTTATCTTTCGCCGTCAAGCACAGCACACTGCGCTCCATACAAGCCTTCACAATTTCGCCTGCAGGGCGAACCGTCTTAATCCCCACCATCAAACCTAAACCGGACACGCTCTCTACACCGGGGCAACCCGCGAACGCTTCAAATACGTACCGGCTCTTGGCTGCCACGTCCTCTAAGAAGGCAGGTGTCAAGCGTTCAATAATGCTAACAGCACCGGCACAGGCTACAGGGTTTCCGCCGAAGGTAGAACCGTGATCACCGAAACCAAGGACATTTTCCACTTTCTCACCAAGTAATGCAGCACCAATGGGAAGACCGCCGCCAAGACCTTTCGCGGTGGAAATAATATCCGGCTGAACGTCATAATGCATATACCCGTACAACTTGCCTGTTCTTCCGTTACCGGTCTGCACCTCATCCACAATCAGAAGAATATCTTCTGCCTGACAGAATTCTGCAACTTGGCGAACAAAGGCTGGATCCATGGCGATGACGCCGCCTTCACCTTGTACGCATTCCATCATAATCGCTGCGGCTTTATTGGAAAGGGCAGCCGCCTTCAACCCTTCAAAATCCCCTGCATCCACGGAAACAAAGCCGGGCGTCAAGGGTTGGAACAGTTCGTGGTAGTGATCTTGTCCTGTAGCCGCCAAAGTGGTAATGGTACGGCCGTGGAAGCTGTTCTTTAAGGTGATAATGGTAAAATGGTCCGCACCTTTCTTATCACACGCGTACTTCCGTGCCACTTTAATAGCACACTCGTTGGCTTCCGCACCGGAATTGGCAAAGAATACTTTCTTAAAGCCGGTTCTTTCGCACAACATCTGGGCAAGGCGAGCACAAGGCTCTGTATAATACAAGTTAGACATGTGCTGCACTTTACCAAGTTGCGCAGTGACAGCTTCTACCCATGCATCGTCGGAAATACCAAAAGCAGTTACACCGATTCCGGAACCCATATCAATATAGCGTTTGCCGTTCTCATCGTACACTTCCGAACCGGAACCGTCTACAATGGCCACGGGAAAACGATTGTAAGTCCCTGCTATATAACTCTTATCAATTTGCTTCAAATCTGCCATTTGATTATCCTCCAACCACCATGGTACCGGCACCTTCATCGGTGAGCAATTCCATCAGAATGGAATGGGAAATACGGCCGTCCATGATAATAACTTTCTTAACGCCCTTTTGAATGGCTTCTACGCAGCAATCCACTTTCGGAATCATACCGCCGGAAACAATGCCTTCTTCTTTCAAGTGAGCGGCTTCGGATACGGTAATGCGGGGAATCAAGGTAGAAGGATCATCCTTATCCCGAAGAACACCGGCGATGTCGGTCATCATAATCAAGTTCTCCGCTTCCAAAGCACCTGCAATAAAGGCTGCCGCTGTATCCCCGTTAATGTTATACGCATTTCCCTCTCGGTCGCAACCAATGGTGGAAACAACGGGAATATAGCCCTTCTCCAAAAGGTCCTGAATAGGACGAATATTTACGTCTACAATCTTCCCTACGTAGCCCAAACGCTCGTCTTTCATCTTGGCTTCAATGAGTCTGCCGTCCATACCGGAAATACCCATGGCTTTACCGCCCTTCATTTCCAGCAAGTTTACCAAGGTCTTGTTGACTTTGCCTGCCAAAACCATTTGTACGATGTCCACGGTTTCTTTATCCGTTACGCGAAGACCGTCTACGAACTCAGGCTTCTTACCAAGCAGATTCATCATTTCGCTGATTTCAGGGCCACCACCGTGTACCAATACAACTTTGACGCCGATGAGCCACAAAAGGACGATGTCTTCCATCACCTGTTGCTTTAACTGTTCATTGATCATGGCATTTCCGCCGTATTTTACCACAACAATCTGTCCGCTATATTTTCGAATATACGGAAGGGCTTGTGTTAATACCTCTGCACGCTCTGCATTTGAGAAAACATTTTCCATCTTTCGTCCCCCTATTACGTCCGGTAGTCCCCGTTAATCTTTACGTAGTCATAAGTAAGGTCGCAACCCCACGCCGTTGCAACGCCGGGGCCATCTCCACAGGATACCAGAATTTCAATTTCCTTCTCCAGCAAGATTTCTTTTGCAATTTCCTCTGAGAATTCAATGCCGGCACCATCTTTACAAACCGGAATGGTTCCCTTAGCACTTCTAAAGGCCACGTCCACTTTGCCTACATCCACGTTGGCACCGCTATAACCGATGGCGCACAGTACACGTCCCCAGTTGGCATCTGCACCGAACATAGCCGCTTTCAAAAGGCTGGAGCAAATCACGCTCTTGGCAACGATCTTAGCATTGGCTGTATCGCAAGCACCGGTTACCTGGCACTCCAAAAGTTTAGTAGCGCCCTCTCCGTCCCCTGCAATCATTCTGCAAAGATGCACGGTCACGGTGTTCAGGGCTTTCATAAAGGTTTGGAAGGCAGCTCCTTCTGCTGTGATTTCAGCATTGCCGGCTTGGCCGTTTGCCAATACCACCACCATATCGTTGGTGGAAGTATCGCCGTCAATGCTCACCATATTAAATGTATCCGCAATATCGGAAGATAATGCTTTTTGGAGCATCGCCGGACTGATGGCAACGTCGGAAGTAATAAATACCAACATAGTCGCCATATTGGGATGAATCATCCCGCTTCCCTTGGCAATACCGCCAATGCGACAAACTTTGCCGTCAATTTCGAATTCCACGGCAACTTCCTTTACAACTGTATCCGTGGTCATAATACCCTCGGCTGCAGCTAAACTGCCATCGCCAGAAAGGCCTTCTGCCAAAGGCTTCATGCCTGCCGCAATGGGTTCAAGGGGAAGAGGCTGACCGATAACGCCCGTGGACGCAATGACAATGTCTTCCGCCTTCAAGTTTAACGCACTTGCCGCAAGTGTGCTCATCTTCTCCGCAATTTCGATACCGTCTGCATTACATGTATTGGCATTACCGCTGTTACAAAGAATGGCTTGGGCTTTGCCGTCTGCAATGTGTGCCTTGGTTACAGTCAAAGGCGCGCCCTTTACCAAATTAGTGGTATACACAGCCGCCGCAGTTGCCTGGGTTTCGCTATAGATCAGCGCCAAGTCACGCTTGGTACGATTCTTACGAATGCCACAGTGAATACCGTTTGCTTTATATCCTTTTGCAGCACATACGCCGCCGGAAATCAATTTCATATTTCTTACTCCCCTTTATTTATTCAACCAAACCGGTTGCTTCATCACAACCCAGTACAATGTTCATATTTTGAATGGCTGCGCCGGAAGCGCCTTTGCCCAAGTTATCGAATCTGGCAACCAACAAAATTCTGTCTTCGTTGCCCCACACGGAAATTTCCATGGTATCTTTCTCGGAATATTTTCCCGCGGAGAGCAGGCCGCCTTCATCGCCGCTGTCGGTAAAATGCACCATGCCGTCCCCATAGTACGCGCTGTAGCAGTCCTTCACGTCGTCCAGGGTGCCATTTAACTGACTCTTTACTACCGGCACCGTTACTTCCATGCCGCTATAGAAAGGCGCCACAATGGGACAGAAGATGGGGCTTTGGGAAAGGCCGCAAACCTTCGCCATTTCCGGAAGATGCTTGTGATTTTGAGAAAGCCCGTACATTCTGGGAGCATCCAACAAAGGATCTCGATCTGCATCTTCATATTCCGCAATCATTTTCTTGCCGCCGCCGGAGTAACCGGTTAAAGAGAAACAAGAAAGTGCTTCATCTTTGTCAATCAAGCCCTTCTCCACCAAAGGTGCTACCAGTGCAATAAAGCCGCTGGCGTGACAGCCGGGATTGGCAATGCGCTTTGCCTTTGCAATTCGTTCCCGTCTTCCCGTAAGTTCCGGGAATCCGTATTCCCACGTATCTAAGGTTCTGTGGGCCGTAGAGGTGTCAATAATGACTGTATTGGGATTGGTAGGAAGATCAGCCGCTTCGATGGCTGCTTGATCCGGCAAACAAAGAAATACCACGTCTGCTTGATTCATTAAGTTCCGTCTGGCTTCCGGATCTTTGCGCAATTCTTCGGAAATCTCTAAAAGTTCCAAGTCTTCACGGGTGGACAAACGTTCACGAATCCGAAGTCCTGTGGTACCGGCACTGCCGTCAATAAATACTTTCTTCATGCCTCTAATCCCTTTCTCACGAAGGCGATCTGGGCTTCTACCGAGGCCACAGACGTACCGCCTTTGGAAATTCGCTTAGAAACACAGGTTTCTAATGCAATTTCCTCGTATAAATCTGCTTCAAACAATTCACTGTATTCTTTGTACACGCTTAAAGGAAGTTCCTCCAACACGGTCTTTTGGGCGATACAGTAAGCCACCAACTGACCGGAAATCTTATAGGCAGAACGGAACGGAAGTCCTTTCTTCACCATATAATCAGCTAAATCCGTTGCATTGATAAAGCCTTGTTGTGCAGCCCGTTTCATATTCTCCGTATGTACGGTCATGGTCGCCAACATCGGTGCAAGGACTTGCAAGCACATCTTCACCGTATCCACTGCGTCGAATACGCCTTCTTTGTCTTCTTGCATATCTTTGTTATACGCTAAAGGCAAGCCTTTCAGCGTTGTCAAAAGTCCCATTAAATCGCCGTACACACGGCCGGTCTTGCCACGGATCAATTCTGCCATATCCGAATTCTTCTTCTGGGGCATAATGGAAGATCCTGTGGTGTAGGCATCCGAAAGTTCAACAAAACGGAATTCCCAACTGGACCACAAAATAATTTCCTCAGAAAGTCTGGACATGTGCATCATCAAAATAGAAATAGCACTCATCAGTTCCACACAGAAGTCACGATCAGATACGCCGTCTAAACTGTTTAAACAAATGCCGTCAAACTGAAGACTGGCCGCTTCCATGTCACGGTCCGTATCATAGGTGGTACCTGCCAAAGCACAACAGCCGATGGGCGATTGATTCATTCTCTTTCTGCAATCCACCAGACGGTCTAAATCGCGAAGAAGCATCATAGCGTAAGCCATTAAGTGATGACCGAAGGTAATGGGTTGCGCCCGTTGCAAATGGGTATAACCCGGCATAATGGAGGCTTTATGGGTTTCTGCCTGATCGCAAAGTGCTTCCAGGACATCCTTGGTCAGCGCTTCAATGGTATCAACTTCTTCCCGAAGGTACATCCGAATGTCCAAAGCAACTTGGTCGTTGCGACTTCTTGCCGTATGGAGTTTCTTGCCCACATCGCCTAAACGGTTGGTCAGTTCTTGCTCCACGAACATGTGAATATCTTCACAGGTCATATCGATCTTCAAAGCACCGCTTTCAATGTCGTCCAGTACGGTTTGCAGACCGTCAATCAAGGTCTCCGCATCTTCTTTGGAGATAATCCCTTTGCTGCCCAGCATAGCGGCATGCGCCATACTTCCCGTAATGTCCTGACGGTACATTCTACTATCAAAACGAATAGAGGAATTAAAGTCGTCTGCAATTTGATCCGTCTTACCGGAAGTCCGTCCGGCCCACATCTTACCCATAAATCTTTCTCCCTTGATAACCCGTAAGGCCGCTCTACAAGCATAAACTGCTCGCAGGGCGGCTCCAATTC
>JAFYOJ010000164.1 GCA_017560225.1 Clostridia bacterium | reverse complement strand
GTTTGCCAATCAAAATACCTTTATGGGTATCTTTCTCGCAATAAATATTCGCATCAATGGTGGTTACGCCACCTGCTTTTTTGGCTTCATTAAAAGCAACAATTTCAATCCCCACACCGTGAGGAACTTCTTCCGTTGTGAAAAGCAAAACCTTCTCACGAATAATTTCACGGCACAAATCGCGGACAGACGTGTCGGTTAAAATATCTTCCGGAAAATAAGCGGGGCCTTCCGGCAGGGATTTAATTAATAATTCTTTCAATAAATTCACTCCATCCCCCGTCTTTGCAGATAAAGGGATAATTTCAGTGAACTGCATCTTCTCTGAAAGAATTTGAATTTTCTCCAACAAAATCTCTTTCGCCACTGCATCCGTCTTGTTCAGTACTAAGTAAACCGGCTTTTTGAGGGGGCGTAATAAATCTATAATCTTTAAATCGCTCTGTAAAATAGTTTTCTCCGTACTGTCACACACATACACAACCACATCTACCTCAGAAAGAGTGCCGTGGGCAGATTGGGTCATATATTCGCCTAATTTGTTCTTCGGCGCATGAATACCCGGTGTGTCTACAAAAATCATTTGATACGAATCTTCTGTCAAAATAGCATGGAGATTGGTTCGTGTGGTTTGGGGCTTTGGAGATGTAATTGCAATTTTCTCCCCTGCCAAACGGTTAATTAAAGTGGATTTCCCCACGTTCGGTCTTCCGACAATTGTAATAAAACCTGATTTTGTTACCATAACCTTATTCTTCTCCTTCGTCTATGTAATCACGGGTATACCCCAATTGCGTCAAAGCATCTTCAGCCAGTCTTGTCATTCGCGCTTCTTCCTCTGGTGTAATATGATCATAACCCAGCAAATGCAGTACCGAATGACACATCAAGAATGCTACCTCTCTGGTTTGTGAATGACCCAATTCAGCCGCTTGTTCTTTCATTCGATCTACACTGATAATAATGTCACCTAAAGATAAATAGTTGTTCTCCGGGTTAATATTATCGCAAGAAAGCACAACCTCGCCCTGCTTGAAATCTGAAAGGGGGAAAGAAAGCACGTCTGTGGGGCGATCTATGGCCCGATATTGGCAGTTATAGTCTTGGATTCCCTCGTTATCGGTAAAAGAAACGTGTACTTCCACCCCATCGACCGCGTGCGCTTCACAGACTGAAATCAAATCGGTAGCAGGACCTTCTAACACGGTTCTAAATACAGCGCGAAGAATTTTTTGATATTTTCTTTTGAGCGGAACCGGTAGAATGCCCCGTTGCTCTACATCAATACAACACTGGAAACGCATATAGATTCCCCTTTCTGTTAATTCTGTTCATATTTCTCGTAGGCACGAATAATCTTCTGCACCAGTTCACAGCGGACTACGTCTTTGCCTGTAAGGGTACAGAATCCAATATCTTCAATGCCACCCAAAATTCGTTGAATTTTCTTCAATCCGGATACTTTATCTTTGGGTAAATCAATTTGAGTGATATCTCCGGTTACAACCGCTTTCGAACCTTGTCCAATTCTGGTGAGGAACATCTTTAATTGCTCTTGTGTCGTATTCTGTGCCTCGTCTAAAATGATGAAAGCATGATCCAACGTGCGGCCTCTCATATAAGCGAGGGGCGCTATTTCAATAGAACCATAATGTTGTACATTACACAATCCCAAGCAACACAACACATTTTCTGTTTTACCACAAAATGACAATTTATACAAGGGGGCGTCAGGAATGTTGGGCCATTTAGAAAAAATGCTAATGAATGGAGAAATCACCGAAGAAGAATACAAGAAAAAGAAAACCTTGTACGTGGAAACGCTGCTTGAATTGTACATTAAAGACATCATCACCGAAGAAGAATTTCGGGAAAAGTTGAACAAATAACATGCAAGCGCCGGGCATTCCGTCCGGTGCTTTTGTTTACAATTTATTTACATTTCCATATATTGACAT
>JAFYOJ010000014.1 GCA_017560225.1 Clostridia bacterium | reverse complement strand
TCATTCAGCCAAAAATATAAGCCGGTAGCGTCATGACGACAATGCTTCATATAGTAACCTAAGAAACGGTCGAATTTCTCCATATAAGGACGAAGCCACTCCCCGTCCTCTCCGTGTACTTTTGTAACGAAAGCCGCATGCTGAATCAAACACGGTTTATGGATGTTCCCACCTTCGTCAAACAACTCCACACGATCCGGCAGGGCCACAATCATAGTCCGTCCATTCTCTTCCATCAATTCCAAGAAATTCAAGATACAGCCCTTCTCGCTGCGGGTAAAATATTCATCTTCCACCCCATTATCCAACATAATTTGTCGAACTGCGATATCCGTAAGCCAACTGTCCCAATCCCACAAGCAATGTCCGTAGCTCTCACTACCCGGTACAATGAAAGGATATTTCAAATACCCTTTAGGATCCCGTACCATTTTACTATACGTCTTTCGAGAATAATCACGAATCGCATCGATATATTGTTTCATTAGATTAACCCTCTTTCTTCTTTAAACAAACAACAAGAATTATAACAACAGCCATAACAACCACAGCACCGCCGGCGATACAAAGACCCAAAATAAGACCATTGTCACTGTCAGCGGACTCGTTGGCATCTCCGGAATCCCCACCGGGTGTTGTATCCGGCGCCTGCGTGTTCAAAGTAGGGTTATTGGTCGGCATGGGTGCAGACTCCGAATAAGTCGTCTGGTAGGTATACGCATAGCGACCTACCGGGAACGCCTCTCCGGACACATAATAATCCAAAATGTCATCCTGTTTCTCAATGCTGTCCGTCACCTTAAACGTCAGATTAAAACCGTCCTTGGTAATACCCAACACACTTCTTGGGATTGCAATTTGAAGCACATTACCGCTTACGTTATAAGAAGCCTCCCCGGATTTCGTCAACGTATACGCACCGTTCTGGGTAAAATGTTCTACAGAAGTCTTTCCGTTGCTGCCCGGTGTGCGGTTAATCACATAATTAAAATTCGACCAAGCAGCCTGATCAGAGCCTTCCACGCCAATCAATAAATTCATCCAATTGGTAGAACCGGACTTATATTTAGAAATTGCATCGGTAGCGGTAATCTTAAAATAAACATTGTTATCATCATACGCCACTTGCACATTGTCAACCACGTTGGCAGGTGCCGCCTGTTGATACTTAAGGCCCAAATAGAAACCGTTCGCATTCCGTGCCTCTTTATTGGTGGAAATAGCCAGATATTTTTCTTTCACGAGATCCCATTGAGCAAGATTTCCGTTAATATCAATGGTCATCGGATCAGGATAGTCTGTTTCCGTAGCGGCAATACCTTTGTAGCGACGGATATTGTACGCCAGTTGTAAATAGTAGTTATCCCCAAAACCTTCCTCCGTATAACCACCCTTGCCGTCGGGCACGTACGTAGCCGATTTCAGCATTTCGATGTCTCGGGAGAATTCCACAGAGAAGTTGTCGGTGTAATGCGCCGTACCATCCGGTAAAAAGGCTTTCTGTACAACCCATTCATTCCATCCGCACACAAAGATAATATCCGGATCCTTCGCAATAGCATTGTCCCAACCCTCCTGGGCATTATCCCCTCGAAGAATCGCTTGAATGTCCCCGTTCTTTGGATTGGAAGAAGACCAACCGCGACCGTGAACTTCATTGTTGTATCCGTTGGCAGGATGGTAGTAGAAACTAAAAGCATTGCCCGCTTGGGCGCTGGATACGTTAACCATATCCGTATAAACTTTCCAATCCCGCTTAAACTGCCAGTATGGCCATAAATTATCATCATCACCGGCATAACTTACGGCAGATTGACGTACGTCAAAGTAATCCTGATATTTCTTATCCAAAATCTGTCCCTTGCCCTGAGGATCCATCTTCAAGGATGCCACCAGCAAAGGTTTCTCTCCATCCGCAGAGAAAATCAAATCTTTATATTTCTCATTGGTGTAGATTTTCGACCACAATAGACTGTCCATAAGATCATTGCCGTCGATCCACAAGTAGCAAGATACCTGAGGCACATCCCAACCGGCCTCTTTGTATTCCAGTAACAGATCCAGGAAATTCTGCATAGGTTTAAAATAAGAGTATCCGTTACTTAAATCAAACAGCACAAAATCCACGTCAGCAGCAATAAACAGCTCGATATGTTTGCGCATAACCCACTTATCATAACTATTATAGTATCCGTACAAGGGTTCATTGACATGTAACCATGCATTCTCAGGCACTACAGCATTGTTGGGATCCGTATCAAACAAATCATCATAGTTTGTTTTGAGCAACTCTGTTACATTTCTGACCGTCTTGCCCGGATTATGTTGTCCATGCCACAAGAAGTAGAAGATACCCACTTGCTTATCACTCTTATAGCCGGAAATTGCAGGGAGTGTTCGATTTACCGCATCCGTTGCCGTCAAATGGGTCAGCGTATACTCTTTCGCATCAAAAGCGGTGGCCTGTGCTTGCGCACTGTTCACACCGGGAATAAAAGTGAAACATAAACATAATAACAATAGTAATGATACAAAGCGCATAAATGCGTTCCTCCTCATTTTCATAAGTTAAAATAATAATACCATTTTACAGCAATCTATGCTACAATGATTTTGCTTAAAAATAAAAAAAATTTGTTATAAGCAAAAAGCAGAAAGGTACAAGCGTATGAGCGATTATTTTGTAGAAGCAGAATCTGCCTATTTAGCCGAGAATGGAACCCATTTCTTTCTACATGGGGTTCCCCGTTTCAGCGTTGCAACACCCAGCCACATGCACGAAGCGGTGGAGATGATTTATGTCACCGCCGGCAACCACGATTTCTACATCAACGAACAACATTATTTCGTAGCACAAGGGGATTTGATGTTATTCCGTTCCAATACCGTACATAAAATTGTATCCCGAGAAACCGATTGGAATCGCTACTACGTACTGATGATTAAGCCTTCTGTCCTGTACGAACTTGCCTCGAAAGACCGGGCCGCTGAGTATTTGCTCCGTCTTGTGTTAGAAGGAGGAAAATGCCATTGGACGCGCGAGGAATTAGAAAATTCCCCCATCCGGGAGGCCTTCGAGAAACAAATCACGCTCTTTACCAGCAGCGACCCTTGCAGAGATTTATCCCTGAAAATCGGCGGGTTCCAAATTGTATTGGAAATCCTGCGGGATATCTTCCAAAACGAAGAAGAACCGGAAGATCTCAAGGGAAACGGAGAGAACGTCGCCCGCATTTATCAAACCATTTACTACATCAACCGTCATTATCCGGAAGATATTGATGCACAAAAATGTTGTACTGCCCTTAATATCAGTTACAGTTATTTCTCCCGCAGCTTCAAAGCCATCACCGGCAAGAGTTTCAAGGAATACCTAAACTTCGTCCGCGTCAATCAAGCAGAACGGATGCTCATGTCCACCAACAAAAGCATTATGGATGTAGCCTTCGACTGCGGGTTCAATAACGTTTCTTATTTTATTAAAGTCTTTAAACAACTGAAAGGCTCAACGCCCTTATCCTATCGGAAATCTTTCTGACAGTATCAGCCGCGGTAACTGTATGCGTACCGTCCTACGGGGAATACTTCGCCGGATACGTAATAATCCAAAATATCCCCTTCTTTGTCCACGCCCATAGTTACCTTAAACGTAAGTTTGAAGCCATCTTTCGAGATGCCCAGCAAATCTCTGGGGACTGCAATTTGCAGTACATTCTCCCGAACGTCCCGGGAAACAGCGCCTACCACTTCCGATGCGAAGTTGGAAAGTTCCTTTCCCTTCACCACATAGTTGAAGCCGCACCAGTTTGTCTGCGCAGAATCCTCCACACCAATGAGTACCCGCACGTCGGTTTCAATGTTTTTCTTCGCCGTAATCTTAAAATAAACGTTTTGACCGTCATGGGCTACCTGTGCAGACTCAATGACATTCTCCGGTGCCGCCTGCGTATAAACTAAACCATCGTAGAAACCGGGAGCCTGACGTGCTTCTTTCTCCGTAGACAATGCCAAGTATTTTCCCTTGACAGCATCCCACTGAGCCAAATCGCCGTAAATATCAATTGCTGTCGGCGCCGCAATCGCATCTTGGCCGGCCAACCCCTTAAATTTACGAATATTATAGGCAAGCTGCATATAGAAGTTGTCGCCAAATCCTTCTTGAACGTAGGTGCCGTCCTCCCCTTCCACGAATGTCGCATTCTTCAGCATTTCAATATCTCGAGAAAATTCCACCGAGAAATTATCCGTATAATGAGGCATGCCATCCGGTAAAAAGCATTTCTGTACCACCCATTCATTCCATCCACATACAAAGATCATTTCCGGATCCTTCGCGATTGCATTGTCCCAGCCTTCCTGGGCATTTTCCCCGCGAAGAATGGCTGCCGCATCCCCATTAGACGGATGGGAAGAAGACCAACCACGGCCATGTACTTCATTACTATAAGGGGGCTCAGCCGGCTCATAAGCAAAGCTAAAAGCATTGCCCGCTTGAGCAGAAGACACGTTGACCATATCCGTATACACTTTCCAATCCCGTTTAAATTGCCAATAGGGCCACAGAACGTCGCTGTCTCTGCCAAAACAAACGTCCGATTGACGCACGTCGAAATAATCCAAAATTTCCTGATCCAAAAGTTCGCCAAAATTACAAGCATCCATTTCAATGCTGCCAATCAAGAGGGGTTTCCCGCTGCCGGTACAGAAGACTAAATCTTTGTACGCTTCATTGGTATAAACTTCATCCAGCAAACGGTGTGCCAGTTCATTGCCCTTAATCCACAGATAGAAAGATACTTGGGGAACCTTCCATCCGGCATCCTTGTAGCTGCGTAGAATCTTAAGGAAATTCTCCAAAGGCTTGTCGTAATAGAAACCATTGGTAAAGTCAAACGTCACAAAATCCAGACCGGCTGCAATAAACAATTCAATATGCTTGCGCATCACCCACTCATCCATACTGTGGTAGTAGCCATATAAGGGTTCACTCACGTGTAGCCACGCATCTTTGGGCACAAGTGAATTTTGAGGATCTCTATCAAATAAATCTTCATAATTAGTTTTGAGCAATTCTGTTGCATTTCTGACCGTACTGCCCGGATTATGCAAGCCATGCCAGAGGAAATAGAACAAGCCTACCTTCCTGTCTGACTTATAGCCGGAAATTTCCGGAAGTATTCTGCCAACGCCGTCAATGGCAGTCAAATGGGATAAAGTATAGTTATGCATATCCGTATACTCCTTCTTCATATTCTACTTAATGGTAGCATTTGTTTCCGTCGGACTCTATAAAG
>JAFYOJ010000163.1 GCA_017560225.1 Clostridia bacterium | reverse complement strand
GCTGCGCGCAGAATGGCAGCACCAAAGTTATACACCATACAGGCTGTAATGCCCACGAAATAAATGCGCATGTAGGTGGTTGAAAGCGGCAGAATGTCCGCCGGTGTTCCCATTAAGGAGAGGAATGTTTTGGAGAATAAGATACCCACCACCGTCAGAAAAATACCACTGACTAACGCAGTAGGCATTGATGTGTGTATCGTTCTGTGTACCATCTTATGATTCCCCGCTCCAATGGCATGGGCCACAGCCACACCGGCACCCACGGAAAGTCCAATAAACAAGTTGGTAATTAAATGAATTAAAGAGGTAGTGGCACCCACGGCACTCACATAAACACTACCGCAAAGACGGCCTACAATCATCAAGTCGGCCGCATTAAATAACAACTGTAATATTCCGGTTAGAATAACAGGGATCGTATACGCCACAATATTTCCAAACAAAGGACCTTGGCACAGATCCCGATTGCGTTTTGCCATAACATTCACCTACACGGTATTATTTAGACATTTCCAACAAAATTCTTTCCGCTACTAATTCAGAAGCATTGCCACGCTCACAATATCCAATGGAATCATTAAACGCTTGGAGCTTTTGCCGGTAAGAAAACTCGTCAAACTGCTGCAAATTACGGATCAATTCATCGTAGTTCTCCGCAAGCATAAAGGGTAGTGCTTGCAACTCAAAATAGAAACCGCGATCCGCTTTGTAAGCCTCAATATCTGTCGCATACAAAAATACAGTCTTACCAATCAGTCCCGCATCAAACATCAAGCTTGAATAGTCTGAAATAACGAGATCCGCCGCAGGAATCAATTCATACAAGTCCGCAATCACAGTTGCGTTATAGACCTTATCTGTGTACGTAATAAAGCCCGCTTTATTGGCCACATTAGAATGTAACCGTACCGCAGCAACCCATTCCTCACCGGTTTTCTCTTCTAATGTTTGAAGAATTTGTTGATAATCTTGTATATAACAATCTGTATTGCCATCCGCACGGAACGTGGGAGCATACAGAAGAACCTTCTTATGGGCTTCAATACCTAAAGTCGCCTTGATCTTTCGAATAGTCTCTTCATTTTGCTGAAACATCACGTCTAATCTGGGAGAACCACTTTCCAAAATCTCACCGGTATACCAAAAAGCACGTTTACACAAATCGGTGAAAAACGTACAGCCGGACAAGAACAAATCGGCCATTGCCGAATCGTATTGTGCACGACGGACATAAAGAGCGGATAATTGGTCCTCTACATCTTTCTCAATGCGTTTGAGTGCAACCATGCCATGCCAGGTTTGAATATAAAATTGGTCTTTTCTTTTGCACAATTCGATGCCTTTACGGGCATTGTCAATCCATACACCTGCAGTGGCCATTTCCCAATAATAACGGAGCGAGCAATAAGGAACAAATCGAATGGGCGCAGGAATACTGGTCCGATGTTCTTCAAAAGCGGCCCATACAACATCCATATCCGGTTTCTTTTGAAGAAGCGCCAGTGCGATTCCCTTTCCGTTGTCACCAAAGCCGCGTCCATAGTAACTCAATATCACAACTTTATTTCTATCCACAGGGAAAATACGACAAAGTTTCATATAAAAATGAATTAAAAATCTTTTAATTCGTGCCACCACACCTCAGATCCCCTTTCGTTTCTTGATTTTTCGCAACAACCAAAACAAGTTGTAATATCCGTTTCGTACAAGGTAAAATGCAAATTTACGCATAAATTTCCCACGCTGACAGGAAACTCTTTGAATGGAATGAATGATCTCAGGATACGCAGTATCACGAACCAATTGCTTATATTCTTTGTATGACTTCAAATAAATCCCGCGATCCAGAAAATCAACGTACCGAAGCATCACATATCCATCAATTTTCGTTTGATAAGAAGAAGGCATATTCGCAGCAAGATGTTGAGATACGTATAGAATCTGTTGGATTTCATCCACTCTAAATGTGTGCATAATCGACTGAGGTGCATTGCGATAGAAATATCCCCGTAAATCCGAAACATAAACACTGTCGCAAGCCACAAAAAGCGGGCCGGTTACAGCTAAGTCCTCTCCCACGCGAATAAAATCCGGAACAATTTGTTGATGTTGCAAGTAAAGTTCCCTACGTACTGCCGCAAAAACAATACCATACACAACTGCAACTTCATAATTTTGATCGTGAATCAACACACTGCGAATTCGATCCATCTCAGCGCCTTGATAAAAACCCGTCGGTACCGTTCCACCCAAAGGACGCTTTTGATGCTCGGAAAATGCGTATCCATCGAATGTAATCACATCCGGATGATGCTGTTCAATGATTCTTGCTAATTCACTGAGCAAATCATGGCTGATGTAGTCATCGCTATCCACGTTCAATACGTAATCGCCCGTACATACAGCGGCACCGGCCTTTCTTGCACTCACCAATCCACCATTTGCCTTATGAATCACTTTAATTCTGTCATCCGTGGATGCGTATTGGTCACAAATAGCACCACAGGCATCAGGAGAACCGTCATCCACCAAAATAATTTCCATATTATGGTAGGTTTGCGACAACAAAGATTCTAAACAAGTACGAATATAAGCTTCAACTTTATATACAGGCACAATAATACTAAATTTCAGTGTCTCTTGTTGCAACTCCAAAACGAATACCTCCCTCATAAAGACATTGGTTTCCGATAGTATACCATATCGACACACGAAAAAAAACCCTGCTTTTGATTTTTGAATCCAAAGCAGGTGTAAACAAGGACGATAAGCTTATAAACAGGAGATTGAAACCGAACCTTCTCCCCTTATGATTCCAACGGAATCAGGTTTTCTCATAAGTCTTTGTGCAAAAGGGATCCTTGTTCCCCAACCCTATACAAAAACGGATAACCAATAACAGACGGAATAACCAATAACAAACAACCATAAACCGACTATCTGTTTTTATAAAGTAGACTTACGACGGACAAGGATTATTGAATTTCCAGAGTGTATGTGTTGTTGACTTTATCCAAGGCTAACTGGGCCTTCGCCAACAGTTCACTCACTTGTGTGTAATCTTCTTCCACCATATCTAAGTCATAATTCACATAGCGATAATCCACAATATTGCTGGTTCTGCTCACCGAAATTTCTCTTTGTTTCGGCAGATAACCTCTCATATCACTTAACTTAGCTTTCTTGGCGGTCAACTGAGGAATGAATACCAACATTTCGTCCACGGTCATTTGAAATTCCGGCACCACGGTGGTGGTGTTAAACACATTCAATGCGTGTTTCACTTTGCGAATTTGGGAGGCCAGTGAATCCAACAATTCCTGCGTCTTCGCATAATCGTATTTCGGTCGAACCGTTTCAGGGTCTTCCCCTAAGGATGCCAAGAAGGTCCGGCTTTGCATTTCTCTTGCAAGGAGAAGCGCATATTGCTCTTTCATCTGATTCAAAAGTTTGTTTGCTTCATGAGAAGTGTACTGCATGGTAGAAATTTTCCTTTCATTATAAAAAATAACCGCATCACTTTTGTGATACGGTCATAGTATACAATTTAGAATGTACCAAGAACGGTACAAATCACTTCTTATTGACAAAAATTTCGATGCCGGCGGATAAAAGTTCTGCCGTCCCCGGTCCATACCGGTTAATATTCTCCCGAAAGGCAGGATCGGCGCAATACATACGGCCCAAAGCGCCCAGCATTTCGTTATTACAATCATAATAATATTGATTCAAAAATTGCTGCCATTTAGAAACCAACGTCTGTACCGGCAGACTTTCCGGCGCAAGGCCATCCTGACTATATTTAGCAAAGGTAGTCATAATGGCATCCATTTTACCCTGAATATCCGCCCACTGTGCTTGGGTATAATGGGCCGTCTTATCTTCATAGGTCTTATAGGCGTCTGTATCGCCCCACCGTTTCTTTGCCTCTTCTTGATATTGATCCATATTCACGCCTCACTTTCGGTACGCTACCGCAAATTCTTCAAATTCCACAACAGTATAGCCATTTGCTTCACTAAACTGGTACTTCTGACTGTCTCGATTGGCAATAATATACGCATCATAATCGCCTTTCGCATCAATGCCGAAGGTGTATTTTGTAAAAGACTTCGCAGACAGAAATGCCGCAGGATAGTTCCGGTACTCCACCGTTTCCAAGAATTCCAGCGTATTGGTTTGATCGTAGAACAGAAGTTGCGGATAATACATAGACGTATCTACATTAACCTTCTCAAAGCCCTGCTCCTTTACGAAAGCAACCGCCTCCCCTGCTCCATGGCGGAAATTATCCTGAATGTCGTCATTGTAGCGGGTAAAATAGTATGATCCAAAGAATATCAGTGCCACCGCGTAGAAGAATGCAACTACCCGCACCAACATTTTAGCATTTTTGAAATAGTCAAACAAACGACTTAAACCAATGGTAATACAAATCAGCAAAGGAATATGCACCCCATTGATGCGGTTGATATTGATTCCCGCCAACATCAGCGATACAAGCAATGCACTAACTAAAGCGACCAGTAAAAATGTTTCTTCGTTATAGACTTTCTTCCGCACGCTGCGTACAAAATCCACCAACAAAATGGCCATGCCCACGAAAATAAAGGGCACGCTGAAACGGTAGAAAAGGCCAAACTCTGTAGAGTTATGTTCCAAACCATCGCTTTGCTTAATCAATAAGTTCAGCAAATTATAATAGGATTCACCATCAAAAATATTGCTGAATTTAATTTCAGAATCTCGCATCACCAGCATCTTCGGAACAGAAATAAAGTCTGTCTTGATTTCCGGAATCACGTTGTTATTGACTAATACAAACAAAATCAGCGGCAGGGCCAACAGGAACAAAATCACAAGGAAAGCGGCGGCATACTTCCGGGAAAATTTCTTTCCGGACCACCATAAATACAAACAAGAGCCTGCTACCATGAGTGGCACCACTGCCCAAGTAATGGCATACGCATACAGCGTCAAT
>JAFYOJ010000162.1 GCA_017560225.1 Clostridia bacterium | reverse complement strand
TGTCCTTGATTTGGGCAATGTACAGATTGGAAACTTTCAGACCGTACTTTTCCAGAATGTATGCCTTTATCTCGGAATAAGTGGCAGTAGATGATGCTCTGCCGTGCAAATCCTCCACATTCACATCAAACTTGATGCGCTCGTGGACATCTTTCCGACTTAAAAGGACTACAGTCTCACAATGCCCACTCATAGGGAACATGTCCACTGGTTGCACCTTCGAGAACGCATATCCTTTCTCACACAAGAACTTCAAATCCCGCGCCAAGGTCGCAGGGTCGCAGGAAACGTACACAATCTTGGGGGGCATCAAACTACAAATAGTATCCAACAGCGTTTGGTCGCAACCCTTCCGGGGCGGATCCAAAATCACCAAATCCGGATGGTAGCCACGGCTTAATAAATAGTCCGCGCCCTCCGGGGCATCCCCTGCCAAGAACACCGCCTGGTCTAATTTATTCATGCGCGCATTCTCTTTGGCATCCATCACCGCATCTTCCACAATTTCAACACCGGCAAGGGTAATCCCTTGACACGTTCCGTATTCTGCCTCATAAGACTTTAACAAAGAAAGGCCAATAGTACCGATGCCACAATACAAGTCCAAAATCTTCTCATTGCCTTGCAAGTCCGCGTAGTCATACACGGTGCTATATAACTTCTCGGTCTGGCGAGAATTCACCTGATAGAACGACGCCGGCGAAATGCGGAACACACAAGAACCAATGGTATTGAGCAAATACTCCTCTCCATCTACCAATCGGAACACGCGACCGAAGATTACATTGCTGGCCAAGGTATTTACATTCACGTAAATAGAAGATACAAACGGGCACGCCTCTTTCAGTGCCGTCACAAATTTCACTTCTTGAGGCAAAGACTTCTGGGTAAGCACCAAAATCACCATGGCTTTTCCCGAATATTCACTAAAGCGCACCACCAAATGACGCAGTAAACCACGTCCGGAAGTTTCATCATAGACGGAATAACCCAATTCCGTAGCCAGGCGGCACACAGTTTTGCGTACCAACAGCATTTCCGGCTTCTCAGTTTGGCAGCAAGCCGTATCCGGCAAAGGCACTACGCGATGGGAATTACGGGCGTAAAAACCGGCGCGAACGGTCTTCCCTTCCATCATAAAAGGATACGCGGACTTATTCCGTCCCATGAAAGGACGCTCTTCCCCAAGGGTTTCCCCAACCTCTACTTGAGACAAATCAAAACCGCCGATACGGGTTAAACAATTGACCACACGGTTCCGCTTCATCACCAGTTGCTGTGCATAGTCTAAATGGCAGAAGGAACATCCTCCACAGCCTTTTTGAAAAGAACTACAAGCGGGCTCCACACGACTGGGAGAAGTTTCCTCCAAAGAAATCAATCGACCAATGGCATAAGAGGACTTGACTTTAATAATTTGCACCAGACCCCGTTCTCCGGGAAGCATACCTTTAACAAAAACCACAAAACCGTCTACACGGCCAATACCGTCTCCGGTATCATTCACTTCCTCTACCGTGAGCACAATCTGTTCATTCTTCTGAAATGCCATATTCTACTCCTTATGTGCCGGTACCCACCGTAATGCGTTCATCGCGAACTTGATAAGTTACCTGATCAATTAAATGTTTCGTTTCAACTTCACCATCTTCCGTGGTAATCGTGGTTGTAATATACAATTCCACCGTACGCCCGGTAATACCGGTAACCGTTACAGAAGAAGCACCTGCAGGAAGAGAAGGATCCTTCACCGTAATCGACTTATAATTTACAGTGCTTATAATCTCATTGGATAATTCAACGGTGCTTTCCGGCTGAATGGTAACAGGAATATCTTCTTTCTCGATTCCTTCAAAATCCCATTCACGGTAAATCGTTCCCTGCACTTTCACGCGAACCGTACGGCCGGAATAAGCGGCGTCAATGCGAATCGGGAACGCATAAGGGTTGGTGAAAACAAGGTCTTGTTGTTCAGATACATTGATATAGGCGTCAAAGCCCAATGTGCCAAATACCGGATAGTAGGTATAGTGTTGCACTTCTTCTACCGAAACATTGGCTGTACAAAGGGCACTGTACAAAGCCGAAGACACGTGGGACACGCCGCCACCCAAAATCGGCTCATCAAAGCCCATATACGATTCAAAAGCCGCCACAAAATCCGAGGTAGGAATTTCACCTAACATTTCACGGAAACTAAATCGTTCGCCGGGCAGTAAAATAATACCATCCAAAGCATCTACAACCAATCGAATGTTGTGGGCACGGGCTTGAGAAGCATCCTCCCCTTGCATCCCCATTTCATAGCTGTTCACGTTGGAAGACGCACCTAATGTATCCCGGAACAAAACATGACCATAAAATTCTTCCGTGAAAATCACCAAATCATCCGGCAACAGGAATTCTTCTGTGGTTTCCTCACGGGAGTCACCGGCATTAACACGGGCAAGCACTTCATCCAGCAATGCTTCGTCCACATATTTATTGATAATTTCAGGAATAATCTCCAATTCCTTCGACGACAACTTCTCAAAAGTCGCATCGGTAGAACCGCGGACGATAGCATTTAAAATATGAACCTTCAAAATTCTCCGGAACAAGGTCTTCTTCGGTTCCACTTTCACCGTAAATTGACCACCGGGTGCAACTTCCTGCTGTGCAAAGTTCTCACTTAATTCCAGGGCAAAAGTTTCAAAAGTTTCTTCCAAACTCTCCGCATTGATTTCCAGACCATCCCGTCCGTAAGTAAAGATGATACGATCTTCTTCAACCTTGAAAGAAGGGTCCAATTTTGTAATATACTGCTGGGATCCCGTCATCGCCAGAATTTCTTCAAACTTCTCGGAATTTACCGTATAAGAAATGGTGAAATTCTCCGGTTCCTCCGCCAATTCATAAATACGGAACAAGCGGCTCAGCGCACTGCCCGTCCGGCCCGTATAGTAAATTTCCCGAGCAACTTCCGTCGTATCCGGCATATTTAAAATATCCTTTGCCGCATAGGTCTTTCGCTGTGCGTCAATTTCCAATACAACCTGGGCATTCTCCAAAGGTCGCACATAACGGGTATAGATATATTCTTGCAGTTCCACCGCCGTCAAACCGGAAACAGATTGCCCATTCAGCGTTACGCCCTTATAGACCTTATCCCCGTTCAATCTTCCGGCAAGAAGCACAAAGGCCAGTATAAACAAAAGCAAGAAAGCACCACAGCCAATACTAAGGCCAATCAATAGCTTCTTGGTCTTTTCCGGAATAGGCTGCGCAGGTTGCTTTGTTCGCTTCGATCTCGAGCGATACGGCTTCTCATCGGCAGCTTTCTTATTTCGATCCGACGCGATTACAACGTCATAATCTTCGTCATCCAATTGTTTCATTCGTTTCTTCTCGTTCAAAACAGGAACCTCCTTATTTAGACGGTACTTACCTAAATTATATCATAGATTTGCAAAAAAGAACATATCTATATTTCAAAGCATTTTACGCAGGAGCAAACAACATGAACCAGCAAAATATCACAGTCGAAAATCGAGAGACCATTCGCATTACCGGCGTCCTCGACGTCAACGGTTTTGACGAAAATTACATTGATCTTTCCACCGAATTGGGCGACATCTTACTTCGAGGCTCCGGTCTCAAAATCGGCAAATTGAGTTTAGAGCAACACGAGTTATTAGTCAGCGGTTACTTCTGCAGTTGCAGTTACGACGACCAAAAAGATATAAAGAAAACAGGTATTCTGCGGAGGATTTTTCGGTGAATGAATTATATGATTTTTCCATGATGGCCCTCGCGGGATCCTTGGTAGCACTGGCCTACGACATACTGCGTTCTTGGCGCAGGGCCGCTGCCCACGTGCTGCCGGATAAAAAACAATTAAAGAAAGTCTGTACCTGCACCCGCCCCATCGGAGACGTTTTATGGGTCTGCACTGCTTTTCTATTATTTATTCTCACCATTTACGTTTTTGCAGATGGAATCCTGCGGGGATATTTAATCGCCGGTTTCTTATGCGGTGTCATTTTCTACGGATGTATCCTCACCCGAGGTACAGGATTTCTCATTTATTGGCTTTTCTGCGGACTGCTCCATGTCGGGACGTTTCTGCTCTGGAAAATGCCTCGAAAATGCATCTTACTCTTCCGCAGAAGGAAGCACGTCTGAGAAAACGCGGTAGAAGTTCCTCCAAGCAATATCGTCTACTTGTTGGTCGGTATAATTCAGTTGCAATAAGCGATCGAAAATACGGTACAAACTTTCCGTGCCTTTTACACCGCCGGGAAGTTCATCAATACCGTCAAAATCGCTGCCCATACCGATATTTTTGATGCCGCCCAAAGCCGCAAAGTACTCAATATGGCGCACAATTTGTTCCAAGTCTTCGCTGCCCCCTAAGAACTCCGTACAGAAGTTCATACCGGTAACGCCACCATTTTGCACCAGGGCTTTAAACATATCGTCCGTCAAGTTTCTGGAATGACCACATAGTTTTCTTGCATTGGAGTGGGAAGCCACAATGGGTTTACTGCTAATTTCAAGCACGTCGTAGAAGCCCGCATCGGAAATATGGGATACATCAACAATCACGCCCAAACGGTTCATTTCCCGTACCACTTCCCTGCCGTACGCAGTAAGGCCGGGGCCCTCGGGTCTTTGAACAACGTTGGTATCCGAAATGCGGTTGGGCGTATTCCACGTAAGGGTAATCAAGCGCACGCCGCACCGAAACAGTTCTTGCAAACGTTCCAAAGAGGCGTCCACACACTCGCCACCTTCAATACCCAAAAGCCACGCAGGATTTTGGGGGGCGGGATGGGTAAAATAGCGTACCAAGTCATCCCGGGTCAAAATAGTTTGAATCCCCGGCGTTCTTGCTACTTCTTGCGCGTAAAAATCAATATACTGATCTACACGGGCATCCACCGAATGCTCGCCTTTATCCACCCACAGGTCCATCACCTGGAGAAAGCGAATATATTCACTTTGTTTTTGTACGTTATAGTGCTTCGGACAGTCCAATAAATGTTGTCCCGGTTCTAACATTGTGAGGGTATCACAATGGGCATCAATCACAGAATAAGGGATCATCGCATTCCTCAATCATTTCTCATAGGATTTTCCTGTACCAGTACGTGTCTGGGATTATTGCCGTCACGGCCACTAATGTAACCACGTTCTTCCAATTGGTCGATCAAACGGGAAGCACGTGCATATCCAAGACCCAATTTCCGTTGCAGGAAAGAAGCCGAAATTTGTTTCACTTCAATGGCAATATCCAATGCATCACTAAGGAGAGGATCACCATCGCCCTCCACACCTCCGCCGGAAGCCATGCTGCCGCCGCTGCGTTTGCCGCCTTTCTCCAAAATACGGACACTATCAATTTGGGCAGAAACGGAATCATCATAAGCCGGTTCGCTAACAGAATCTTTAATGAATTCTACAATATTCTCAATCTCACCATCCGATACGAAACCGCCTTGTACGCGGGTTGCTTTCATATTGCCTACAGGGTAATAAAGCATATCGCCTCGTCCCAACAACTTCTCCGCACCGCCGTAATCCAAAATAGTCTTAGAGTCCACCTGCGAAGAAACGGCAAAGGCAATTCTGGAAGGAATGTTTGCCTTAATCAAACCGGTAATAACGTCTACGGACGGTCTTTGCGTCGCTACGATCAAGTGCATACCGGCAGCTCTTGCTTTCTGCGCAATACGGTTAATGGCTTCTTCAATGGAATCTCGTACTACCATCATCAAATCTGCAAGCTCGTCAATGATAATGACAATTCTGGGCAGCGTGGGCAAATCATGCTCTTTCGCATATAAATTATATGCGTTGATATCACGAATGTTACATAAAGCAAACTGCTTGTACCGATTCTCCATTTCCTGCACCGCCCAAGAAAGAGCCGCCGCTGCTTTCTTCGGTTCCGTTACAACAGGCACCAACAAGTGGGGAATACCATTGTACATTTGAAGTTCAACCACTTTGGGGTCAATCATAATCAAACGAACGTCATTCGGGGAACAACGATAGAGCAAGCTGACAATCAAACAGTTTACGCACACACTCTTACCGGAACCCGTAGTACCCGCAATCAACATATGGGGCATTTTTGCAATATCCGCAATTACCGGATCGCCGGAAATATCTTCGCCCAAACAGAATGCCAATTTGGATTTATGATTTAAGAAAGCGTTAGTCTCCACTAAAGACTTCAAGTAAACCGTACTCTTCTCCTCATTGGGAATTTCAATACCGATAGCCGCTTTCCCCGGAATAGGCGCTTCAATACGAATACCGGAAGCCGCCAAATTCAAAGCAATATCATCAGCCAGATTCTTAATACGGCTGACTTTAACACCGGACTGAGGTTGAAGTTCATACATAGTTACCGTAGAGCCTCTTGAAATCGAAATAACCTTTGCCTCGATGCCGAAACTGCGCATAACAGCCTCTAATTTCAGTGCTGTTTGTTGTGCCTGCAACCGTTGTTCATCAAGTCTGTCCACCGGTTCTTCCACCTGGTGGAGCATGGAGAAAGGAGGCTTGATATAATCAAATTCTTCTTTTGCGGTCACCAAGGTAAGTTCTGTTCTGGGATCCGGAATCTTAGTAGGAATTACACTGCCTGGATCCGGCAAACGGTTCTCGCCATCCACAACACCGGGGATGATTTCATCCTCATCATCCTCATCACTATCATCAAATTCCACATCTTCGTCTTCATCTTCGTCATCCGCTACGCGATCACGATGCTTGTCCGCAGAGGAAATAAATTCAATTTCTCTGGGTTCCTCGTCCTCATCATCCACATCCGAATCACCCACTTGGGCAATAAGTTTCTGTTCTTCCTGCGCACGGATTCTTCGCTTTTCTTCCCGTTCTTGTTCGCGGCGTTCAGCACGAAAACGAGCCTGTACGTCACTAACCCAAGAGGAAACCCATCTTCCTCTCCGTGCAAACCACTTGGCGATTCGAACAACAGACAAAGAGAATAAAACCATAGCTAAAATAATCAAAGCAGGAATTAAAATAACCAACGCACCGGGACGCGCCACTAATTTCTGTAACAACAAACTGAGGCCGCCGCCGATCAAACCGCCCTCTTTCTGCGTCCACAGTTTAGCAATGGTGTCCAAAAAGCCCAAACCGGCATAAGTGTCGGCGGAAAATACACACGTATGCACCAAAGAGGAAAGCACCAACATCAAAAATCCAAACAAGATGCTCTTTTGAACGGAAAATACTTTCTCTACGGTTCCCCTCAAAATACACCATGCAACGGCAAATATAATTCCCAGCAAAACAAGGGTCGCCAGTTCACCAAACAAACCATACAGCAATCCCTTAAACAATCTGCCCAGCACACCCGCTTTGCCAAATAAAGCAAAAATCAAAAAAATTCCAATAGCTGCCAATACAACAGCCGTAATTTCCTTATAATGACTTGTGTTCTTTACTGTAACTTTGTTACGCTTATTCTTTTGTGTATTATTCTTCTTTCTTTCGTCTGCCAACTTCTTTCCCTCCCGGAAAATGACTTTCTATCATTATAACATTTATGTTGGAAAAATCAAGGAGACACCAACAAAAACAGCGTGGCAGAACCCCACCACGCTGCAAATTCGAAACCATCATATTTACTTGGACGCCTTCTCCAAAATCTCCACGCTGCGGCTGATAAATCGGCTCATGCCCTCCGCATCCATAGGCTGATGAGCAAGCAGTGCCAGATCATAAATCTGAGCAACCGCCATATCATAAACCTCAGGACTGGATTCCTTCAAAGCTGCCAAACGCCGTACCGTAGGATTAGACTGATTCAACACCAAAGTCATATCGTCCTCGCCCATGGGGAAATTCATACCCATACCGCCGTACATCTTCATCATTTCCTGCATACGACGGGCCTGTTCAGAAAGTAAG
>JAFYOJ010000161.1 GCA_017560225.1 Clostridia bacterium | reverse complement strand
GCATTCATTTTACCCGCCGCACTTTGCCACAAAACCTCGTCCTCCGGATCGAAATCCACAGAACGGATATGCCATGCACGTTTGGAAAGCAACGCAGAAGGTCGACTGGCCGGATAAAACAAATAACGATAGGTCTTCCGTTTTGCGCAAAAACGCGCATGGAAGTCCGCCGCCACTTCATAAGAAGAAAGGGCAGTAATATCTTCCGGCAGAAAAGCATTTACCGCCAAAGCACATTTATCTGCGGGAATCGTGGCCGCAGTAGCGAAATTCAATACGTACCCCGCCGCATGAACGCCCGCATCCGTACGACTGCAACCATTGACTGAAATATCTTCTCCGGTCAAGGTATGCAACGCCTTCTCAACACAGCCCTGAATCGTGACAGCATTCTCTTGAATCTGCCAACCGCTGTATCGTGTACCGTCATATTCTAAAACAAGGGCAATATTTCGTTCCATTATCCAATCATTGCTGCGCCGATAATGCCGGCATCGTTGCCCAGCACCGTGCGTTCAATGCGTGTACGGGGTAAGAAATCCCGTCCGTATGTATACCGGAATACATATTCACGAAGAGGCGCCAATAAATTCTCCCCTTCTTTAGACACGCCGCCGCCAATCAAAATAATTTCCGGCTGGAAAATATTGATATAATTGATAATACCGTCGCCTAAAGCTTCAATATACTGCTGAACTAATTCTGTACAAACAGCATCCCCTAAACGCATGCCGTCAAAAGCCGTTTTGGCATTAATTTTGGAAAGATCGCCTTCGCAAAGCTGCCAAACAGCACAATCCGGATGGGCTTTTGCTGCCCGTACCGTATCACGAATTAAAGCCGTAGCGGATGCGTACGCCTCCAAGCAACCCTTACGACCGCAGTTACAAGCTTCTCCGTCCTTACGAATCACCATGTGACCCAATTCTCCGCCGGCACCGTTGAAACCACTGTAAATCTTACCGTCAATGATGATACCGCCACCCACGCCGGTTCCCAACGTAACCGTAATGGAGTTTTTGTAGCCCTTAGCACCGCCGCAAATCATCTCGCCCAAAGCAGCACAGTCTGCGTCATTGGCAAAGCGAAGGGGGTGCTTGGTATAACGGTGGAAAATTTCCCGCGCCGGTGTATGGTAAAATGGCAAGTTACTGGTATACACAACCTCACCGATTTGATCATCCGTAACGCCGGGAGCGCCCATACCAATGGACAAAATATCCTCGTCGTTAATTCCCTGCTCCTTAAGCCACGAAAATACAGATTCCGCAATGTAATCGGTCAACGCTTCTGCGTCCAAATCTTTCTTCGTACGCACAGACGTCTTCGCAATCAATGTACCGTCTTCTTTCGTTAAACCGAAGGCAACGTTTGTACCTCCTAAATCTATACCAACACGAACCATAAAATCTTCCTCCACTAAAATATTATAAAAAGTATATCACACCATTTCGTGTGTGTCAGCTTTGTTTTCTTCTTGTCCCACATCAATGGGCATAGACAACGCCCATCCACCGATAATGGCAAAAGACACACACAACAACAAATCCTGCAAACAATACACGCCCACAGAGAAAACCGTTTGAAGTCTTCCAACAAAAGGTACCATATCCAGCAGAACGCCTGTACCCAAAGCGATAACAAACCGATAGGCTAAATCAAAAAGAATAATCCCCACTACTTTGCGTCCATATTTTCTTGTATAACGAGACGCCGCCTGCAGGCCTTTTCTTCCCCATTCCTCCGTATATACAACGGCAAAAGGAACCATATAGAAAATATAATAAAGAATAATTCCCGGGAGAACAAAGAACATCAATCCAATCCCAATAAGGAGTCCGGAAAGAATTTGAGTCAACCAAACTTTCGGCAACAGCATAAACGCGTGCTCAAAAACAGAACGGAAATTCACCGGTTCTCCGTCCCGGTCCTGTTTCAAAATCAGCAATACGCCAATGTACAACATATTTAAAACGGACGTTAGTACAAAAGAAAGGAATAAATAGACTAAATACTTCGATAACGTATCCGACAAATAATCTTCCGACAGATTCAAGGCGCCATCTTGCGTCAAAGAAACGTCTACGACACAGGCTTGTATCAAGTTAATGGGTACACTAATCAGCAAAAGTAACAAAAGAATATACGGAAAATTACGAAAAAAGCGTTTAAGGGACGTTCCAACCGATTGTATCATAGTATCACCCACTTAACGTTTCCGTTTTGATTTAGAGCGACGCACAGGCTCTGATGCACCATGCTTGTTCTCCCATTTAGGTGTGGAAATGGACACATAAAGCCATGAACCGCCAATACCCAGCGCCGTAAAGAAACAAGCGACCAAATGAAATAAAAGAGTTCCGTCAATCGCACTTTCCGACGAATTCCGGAAATAGGCATCAAAAATATGACCTGCTGTAACGCCCGCACCCGTCTTATATAAAGAAAGAATAATATAAAAGAACAATGTAATCAGCACAGCAGCCAATCCCGCAAGGAAGAGAACCGGCAGTTGTCGTTTATCTCTCCGTTCCCGATCCACAAAATATAAATACATCGCCATAACACCGATGCCGGAAAGAATGAATATCGGAAAACAATCAATGGAACCAAATCCTTTAAATGCAAGGAAGATCAAGCCTCCCATCAATCCCCCCAACAAACCGGATCCAAAGGTGCGTCTATATGCCATAGACGGCTTCTTCTTTGCATTTCTTAACTGTTCATTTAAACTTGTAGGATCAATCATTTTTCTCAAATCTCCTATTTTTCTACTGTACAAATATCGTCATTTATTATATACTCTATACAGTTTGATTTCAAGCAATTTTTATAGTAAGAGGTGTGACATGACACTACAAGAATTAACTAAAAAGTTTGATGATATTTACGGAAGCAGTACGCAAGAACTTCGTTTCTTCACTGCGCCCGGTCGCGTAAATTTAATTGGTGAGCATATTGACTACTGTGGCGGTTTGGTTTTCCCCGCGGCCCTTACGTTAGGGAACACCGTAGCCATTCGTCCCAATGGCACCAACATTCTGCGTTTTGCCGCAACGGATTTGCCCGGCGTTTACGAAGCTGACCTCGCGGATATCGACAGTGCCAAGTCTTTGAAATGGGGCAATTATCAAGCAGGCGTTGCTAAGGAACTGATGTTATTGGGTTGCCAATTAGTGGGTGCTGACCTTTTATACGACAGCACACTCCCCTACGGTTCCGGACTTTCTTCCTCTGCAGCCATCGAATTATCCACCGGAGTAGCATTGTATGCACTTTCCACCAATAAAGCCGACGTGGTTTTAGATAACGTACAGCTTTCTCTTGCCGGCCAGCGGGCAGAAAGTCAATTTTGCGGCGTCAACTGCGGCATTATGGACCAATACGCTTCCGGTATGGGCAAGAAAGATCACGCCATTTTACTGGATTGCGGTAAGGTGGCACACAAATACGTCCCCTTGCAGTTGGGAAAG
>JAFYOJ010000160.1 GCA_017560225.1 Clostridia bacterium | reverse complement strand
CGTAGTGTGGGCGCATGGTTTTCTGCGTTTGCTTACGGTACGTCTTATTTTTCTGCCGTTGTTTTTGTGGGATACGCAGGTACATTTGGTTGGAGATTTGGTATTTCTGCCTTCTGGATCGGTATTGCCAATGCTCTTTTGGGCAGTTTGATGGCTTGGGTTGTACTGGGACGCAGAACCAGAGTGATGACCAAGCATTTGGATTCGGCGACCATGCCGGATTTCTTTGAGAAGCGTTATAACAGCCGTGCTTTGAAACTGGCGGCGTCGTTGATTATCTTTGCTTTCTTAATTCCTTATTCCGCTTCGATTTATAAGGGTCTCTCCGGCATTTTCGAAATGGCGTTTAATGTACCCTTTGAATATTGCATTATTGCTATGGCATTGCTGACAGCGGTATACGTCGTAATGGGTGGCTATAAAGCGGCTGCACTGAATGATTTTGTGCAGGGCATCATTATGTTGGTGGGCATTGCACTGGTGGTATGGAACGTGTTGGCGAACAAAGGCGGATTTACAGAGGCCATTCGCGCTCTTTCTGAACATTCCTTGGAAGCCGGTCAAGTTGGCGGTGGAATTAAAGGCGTCTTTGTCTCTCTGTTTGGTCCGGATCCTTGGGCGCTGCTCGGCGTTATGATTCTAACCAGTTTGGGCACTTGGGGACTTCCGCAGATGGTTCATAAATTCTATTCCATTAAGGATGAGAAGGCAATCAAGCAAGGTACCATTATTTCCACGCTGTTTGCACTGATTGTTGCCGGCGGCTCCTATTTTATGGGCGGTTTCGGACGTCTGTACGTAGAGAACGGAGTCGATGGTGTGCCGGTTACCGGTTACGATGGTGTGGTTCCGGTGATGCTCAGCGATTCTTTGTCGGATTTGATGATTGGAATTATTGTGGTATTGGTACTTTCTGCTTCCATGTCCACTTTGTCTTCTTTGGTCATTTCTTCTTCTTCCACCATTACGCTGGATTTGATCAAGGGATTTTTCTGGAAGAATATGAGCGAGAAGAAGCAGGTTTTGATTATGCGGATTCTTTGCGCATTCTTTATTGTACTTTCTGTTGTGATGGCTTTGCAGCCCGGCAACTTAATTTCTAATTTGATGGCGATTTCCTGGGGTGCCTTGGCAGGCGCTTTCTTGGCACCGTTTATGTACGGTTTGTTCAGTAAGCACATTACCAAAGCTTCTGTATGGGTCAGCTTCATTGTGGGTATCGGCATTGTAACGGTAAACCATTTTACCGGCCTGATGGAAGGCACCAGCGCCGGCGCGGTATCGATGCTTGTTACACTTATTTTGGTACCTGTTATAAGTTTGATTACGCCGAAACTGAAGAAAGAGCACGTGGAGCGCTGTTTTGCGTGCTATGATGAGAAAGTAGAAACAACCAAGAAGAAGGCTCTCTCGGAGGGCTAATCGTTACGGAAGGGGATTGTACGATGATTTGGAATCCGGAGCGGGAAACGCTCAAGAGAAAAGAGTATGAGGAAATTCAGTTGGAACGACTGAAATGGACCGTGAGGCGTGCTTACGAGCGCGTGCCTTTCTACACCAAGCGCTTTGATGAAATCGGCCTGAAGCCTGAGCATATTCAAACGCTGAAGGATATTGAGAAGATTCCGTATACATCCAAGGCGGATCTTCGGGAGAATTATCCTTTTGGGCTTTTTGCAGAGCCTATGAACAAAATTGTCCGTCTCCATGCGTCTTCCGGTACGACCGGAAAGCCGGTGGTGTTTGGCTATACCCAGAACGATATGAATACCTGGAAAGAAAATATTTCCCGTTTGGCTGCGGCTGCCGGTGTTACCCATAACGACGTGGCGCAGATTGTATTCGGCTACGGTATGTTTACCGGTGGTTTTGGTTTGCACCAAGGCTTGGAGAATATGGGCGTTACAGTCATTCCGTCTTCTGCCGGTAATTCGGAACGCCAGCTGATGTTTATGGAAGACTTCGGTGCTACGGTCATCGTAGGTACGCCGTCTTACGTATTGCACTTGGCAGAACTTGCCCAGGAGAAGGGCATTACGAAAGGTCGCCACAAGTTAAGAGTTGGTTTGTTCGGCGGCGAAGGTCATACGGCGGAGATGCGCCAGCAAATTGAGAAGCAATGGGGCATTGAGTGTACCGAGAACTACGGCCTTACGGAAGTACAGGGCCCCGGTGTATCCGGCGAATGTTTGGAGCATTGCGGTATGCACATTAACGAAGATAGTTTCTTGTATGAGATTATTGACCGCAATACTTTGCAACCCATCAATCCCGAAGAAGAAGGGGAATTGGTACTGACCACCCTTACTAAAGAGGGCGTGCCGGTACTGAGATACAGAACCAAAGATATTACGTCTATTGACTTTGCACCCTGTAAGTGCGGACGCACCACGGCCCGTATGAGCAAGATCAAGGGACGTACGGACGATATGCTGATTATCCGCGGCGTTAACGTATTTCCCAGCCAGATCGAAAGTGCCCTTTTGGGTACCCCCCATATCGGTCCGCACTACGAAATTTACGTAAGTCGGAAGGGATATATGGACCGCTTGGAAATCAAAGTGGAGCTTTTGGACTCCTCTCTCTTGGAGAAATACTCTGAATTGGAGCGCTTGACCAAGATGATTCGGGATAAGATTAAGTCCAACCTGCTGATTGATGCCACCATTACGTTAGTAGAACCCAAGACGCTGGAACGTTTTGTCACAGGCAAAGCCCACCGCGTACATGATTTGAGAAATCAATAAGGCTTGAAAGGGGAGAACCATTCATGAAGAAACTTTTATTAGGAAATGAAGCTATTGCACAGGGTGCTTTTGAAGCAGGCGTACACGTTGTGTCCTCCTATCCGGGAACACCCAGTACAGAAATTACGGAAAATATTGCAAAATACGACGGCGTTTACTGCGAGTGGGCACCTAATGAGATGGTAGCGTTGTAAGTTGCCATCGGCGCTTCTATTGCCGGTGCCAGAGCCATGTGCTGCATGAAGCACGTAGGTCTGAACGTAGCGGCAGACCCCTTATATACAGCAGCCTACACCGGCGTAAACGGCGGTTTGGTTATTGTGGTAGCAGACGACCCGGGCATGCACAGTTCTCAAAATGAGCAGGATACCCGCTTCCATGCCCTTTCTGCCCACGTGCCGGTGTTGGAACCCTCCGATAGCCGAGAGTGCAAGGAACTTACGGAGAAAGCTTTTGAAATTAGTGAAGAATTTGACACACCGGTTATTCTTCGCATCACGACGCGCGTAGCCCATGCCAGAAGCTTGGTAGAGACCGGCGCGCGTAAAATGATCGATAAGAAACCTTATAAGAAAGATATTATGAAATACGTAATGATGCCCGGTATGGCTAAGAAGCGTCACGTATTCGTCGATCAGCGTATGGCAAGCTTGGAAGAACGTGCCAATAAGATGGTTCACTTGGAGAATGCAGGCGCGAAGTTGGGTATTATTACCTCCGGTATCAGTTATCAGTACATAAAGGAAGTATTTAAAGATGCGGCCATCTTGAAATTGGATATGGTTCATCCCCTTCCCGCGGCAGCTATTCGGGAATTTGCTTCCACCGTGGAGAATCTTTTAGTAGTCGAAGAGTTGGAGCCTTTCATTGAGAACTTTGTGCGTCAGCTTGGCATTGCTTATGTAGAAGGCAAGAAGTATTTTACCAACCAAGGCGAACTCAGCGTATCGGCCATTCGGAAAGCCTACTTCGGTGTGGATCCGGATTGTGCGAAACTTTCCGCGGATGCCGGCGTTGCCATTACCGATGCCCCTGCAAGACCGCCCGTTATGTGTCCCGGATGTCCCCACAGAGGTGTATTCCATGTATTGTCTTCTATGAAACTTCGTGTTTCCGGAGATATCGGTTGTTACACCTTAGGAGCGATGGCACCGTACCAGGGCATTGATGCCTGCGTATGTATGGGTGCTTCCGTCAGTATGGCCCACGGTATGGAGAAGGCCGACAAGCAGTGCAGCGAGCAAAGCGGCAAGCCTTGTGATGACGGCTTAAATGGTACCGTAGCCGTAATCGGTGACTCCACCTTCATGCACTCCGGTATTACAGGCTTGATTGATATTGTATATAACAAAGGTGCTTCCACGGTGATTATCTTGGATAACTCCATCACCGGTATGACCGGTCACCAGCAGAATCCTACCACCGGCAAGACCATCCGGAACGAGGATACCCATCCGGTAAACTTGGTGAAGTTGGCAGAAGCCGTTGGCGTTCGCCGTGTACGTGTGGAAGATCCCTTTGATATGAAGAAGTTTAAAGCGGCGGTGAAGGAAGAAATCGAAAGCGATGAGCCTTCCGTGATTATTGCCCAAAGACCTTGCGCACTTTTGAAGAGCGTAAATTACGGTAGCCCCGTTGTAATCAATTCGGAGAAATGTCGGAAGTGCGGCGCTTGTATGCGTCTTGGCTGTCCCGCTATTTTCAAGGACGGCGACACTTATAAGATTGACCACTCTTTGTGTGTAGGTTGCGGACTTTGTCAGCAAATGTGCGCATTCGGTGCCATTGAGAAAGCGTAAGAAGGAGGATACAACCATGGAGAACTTAAATATTTTAATTGTTGGCGTAGGCGGACAGGGAACACTCCTTGCTTCCAAATTCTTAGGTGCGGCAGCCTCTTTGATGGGCAAAGACGTAAAAGTATCCGAGGTACACGGTATGTCCCAGCGTGGCGGTAGCGTTGTTACCTGCGTGAAAATGGGCGACCAAGTAGCATCTCCCATTATCGACTTGGGCGAGGCAGACATTATCCTTTCCTTTGAGGCGGTAGAGGCACTTCGCTGGCTTTCTTATATGAAGCCCACCGGCACCATTATTACCAACACCCAGGAAATCAACCCTATGCCCGTGGTATCCGGCCAGGCGGTATATCCTAAGGACGTGTTGGGCAAGATGGAGAAGGACGGCATTCAGATGGTGGCTTTCGATGCCCTGGCTGTGGCGGAGTCTTGCGGTACGGTAAAATGCGTGAATATTGTCCTCTTAGGTGTCTTGGCGGCGTTGCTCCCTGAAGTGAGCGGGGAGATTTGGAAACAAGCTTTAGAGAGTGTTGTCCCTGCGAAATTGCTTGCCGTAAACGAAAAAGCCTTCGCAGAAGGTCTTGCCCTGGG
>JAFYOJ010000159.1 GCA_017560225.1 Clostridia bacterium | reverse complement strand
GCACCGGTTGCAGGGTTACGTGTAAATGCAACACCGGTACCGGAAGTATCACCCATGTTACCGAATGCCATCATCTGTACGTTAACAGCGGTACCCCAAGAATAAGGAATATCGTGGTCCATACGGTAGATGTTTGCACGGGGGTTATCCCAAGAACGGAATACAGCCTTAACAGCCTCGAAGAGCTGCTCCTTAGGATCGTTGGGGAAATCTTTACCAAGCTGTGCCTTGTACTCAGCCTTGAACTGATTTGCAAGTTCCTTAAGGTCGTCTGCTGTAAGTTCTACGTCAGAAGTAACGCCTTTGTTCTCTTTCATCTCGTCGATGAGTTTCTCAAAGTACTTCTTACCTACTTCCATTACTACGTCAGAGAACATCTGAATGAATCTTCTGTAGCAGTCCCAAGCCCAACGGGGATTGCCGGACTTAGCCGCAATCGCATTTACAACTTCCTCGTTAAGACCAAGGTTCAAAATGGTATCCATCATACCGGGCATAGATGCACGTGCGCCGGAACGAACAGAAACCAACAACGGATTCTCAAGATCGCCGAACTTCTTGCCGGTAATTTCTTCCATCTTTACGATGTTGTCCAAAATTTCCTGCTGAATATCAGGATTGATGGTACGACCATCTTCGTAATACTTTGTACAAGCTTCTGTGGAAATGGTGAAACCCTGAGGAACCGGAAGACCGATCTTGGTCATTTCAGCCAGGTTCGCACCCTTACCACCCAGCAAATTTCTCATGCTGGCGTCGCCTTCTTTGAATTGATAAACATATTTACCCATTCTTTTCTAACCTCCTACTAATCTCTCAACTATAAATGAATAAACTATCTAATATTTCAGAATGCCAACTGCTCGTCGAGCCATTGCTCAAGTTCATCAATCGGAATTCTTACTTGCTCCATAGAGTCACGGAAACGAACCGTAACTGCATTATCACCGGGCTGCAATACGCCGTCAACTTCCTCACCGCGAGTCTGGAAGTCGTAGGTAATACAGAAAGGTGTACCAATCTCGTCTTGACGACGATATCTTCTGCCGATAGCACCTGCTTCGTCAAACTCACAAACGTATTTCTTAGAAAGACGCTCATACAATTTGAATGCGTCGTCAGAAAGCTTCTTTACAAGCGGCAATACAGCAACCTTAACAGGTGCCAGTGCCGGATGGAAACGAAGTACGGTACGCGTATCTTCTTTGCCACCGTCGGTCAAAGTTTCTTCGTCGTAAGCTTCGCACAAGAATGCAAGCGTTACACGATCCGCACCCAAAGACGGCTCTACTACGTAAGGAATGTACTTCTCATTGGTCATGGGATCAAAATAAGAAAGATCTTCCTTAGAAGCCTCAATGTGTTGCTTCAAGTCGTAATCCGTACGGTCTGCCACGCCCCAAAGTTCGCCCCAACCAAAGGGGAACAAATACTCGAAGTCCGTGGTGGCTTTGCTGTGAAATGCAAGTTCTTCTTTTGCATGGTCACGAAGGCGAAGATTCTCGTCCTTAATGCCCAACATCAAAAGCCACTGGTGACAGAAGTTTCTCCAATACTCAAACCACTCTAAATCTGTACCGGGTTTGCAGAAGAACTCCAGTTCCATCTGTTCAAACTCGCGGGTACGGAACGTAAAGTTACCGGGGGTGATTTCGTTTCTGAAAGACTTACCTACTTGACAGACACCAAAAGGAACTTTCTTCCGGCTGGTACGCTGAATATTCTTAAAGTTTACGAAAATACCCTGCGCCGTTTCGGGACGAAGATATAACTCAGATTGAGAATCCTCCGTAACGCCCTGGAACGTCTTAAACATCATATTGAACTTCCGAATACCGGTCCAGTTGCAAGTACCGCATACAGGACAAGGAATCTGATGTTCCTGCATATACTCGGTCAACTGCTCATTAGACCAACCATCTACGGAAATCTCAATACCTTGAGACTTGTTCCAATCCTCTACAACCTTATCAGCTCTGTGACGAGCCTTACATTGCTTACAGTCAATCAACGGATCGTTGAAACTGGTTACGTGGCCGGAAGCAACCCATACACGGGGATTCATCAAAATTGCACAGTCAACACCTACGTTGTAGGGACTTTCCTGTACAAACTTCTTCCACCAAGCTTTCTTTACGTTGTTCTTCAGTTCAACGCCCAAAGGACCGTAGTCCCAAGAGTTGGCAAGACCACCGTAAATTTGAGAACCTGCGTATACAAAACCGCGATTCTGCGCCAGTGCTACGATCTTCTCCATCGTCTTCTCTGCCATGATTACTTAATCCCCTCTTTTGTTCTGTGATAAGTTACCTTGTCCTCGTAGATTTCCTGAACGGCAATGGTAACACTCTTGTTGGAATTACTGGTAGAACGGTTCTCGGAACCTGCAGTAATCTGACGTGCACGCTTTGCAATTTCCATTGCGAGGGTATATTGGCTGTCCGTATTGGAAAGCAACTCTGCAATCGGCGGATAAATCATACTATCGCTCCTTTCAAATTCAGTCTGTTTAAGACATCACTGTTTCTCTTATATGACAATCTCTCAGCCTTAATAACGGCCCAAAGATGATCAACCCCTGTATCCAAGTCATCGTTGATGACTGTATAATCAAACTCTCTAAAGAATTCAACTTCTTGCTTTGCAGCTTCAATGCGAAGCTTTAACTGATCCTCGTTCTCCCGTTGACGTCCGCGAATACGGTTCTCCAATTCTTCAATGGAGGGCGGTAAAATAAACGCTGTAATGCAATCCTCAGGAAAAGCCTTCTTAATCGCACGGGCACCGGGTACCGTCAAGTCCAAAATAACGTCTTGTCCTTTGGAAATCTTACTCTCCAATTCGCTTCGAAGAGTGCCGTACTTGTATCCGCAGAAAGAATCCCATTCCAAAATTTCGTTCTCTGCAACCAACTGATCAAACACAGCATCGGACTTATAATAGTAATTCACACCCTCTGCTTCGCCGTAGCGCATCTCTCTGGTAGTAGCGGAAACAGCATAACACACATTGGAATCTTGCTTCATAACATGATTGATCAGCGTTCCCTTTCCGGATCCTGACGGGCCGGATATAACAACAATCATACCACGCGTTGTTCCACTCACTGGGCATCCTCCTCTCCCGCAATTTCTTCTTCCAAATCCAACTCATCCACAGAAGCATCGCTGGATGCACGGCGCTTCAGTGTATCGGATTGAAGTGCAGATAAGATTACGTGATCGGTATCTGTAATCAAAACAGAACGGGTTCGGCGTCCGTAGGTAGCGTCAATACACATACCGCGGTCCTTCCCTTCCTGGACAATTCTCTTAATCGGTGCAGAATCCGGTGTTACAATAGCAACTACACGATCTACACAAACTAAATTTCCGAAACCGATATTCAAAAGCTTCACCGTATCTCCACCTCCCCTTTACTCAATGTTCTGAATCTGCTCGCGAATCTTCTCGATCTCGCTCTTAAGCAAAAGAACTTGATTGGTAATCGTAATATCATTGGCCTTAGAGCCCATGGTATTCACTTCCCGGTTCATTTCCTGCACCAAGAAATCCAACTTCTTGCCCACGGTTTCTTCCGATGCCAAAATAGAACGGAACTGGGCAATATGACTCTCAAAGCGTGTAATTTCTTCATCAATACAAGCGCGATCTGCAAAGATGGCCACTTCTGCTGCTAAACGCTGCTCATCGGCTACTTGTTTCGTTAACTCTTGCAGTCTGGTATACAAACGTGTCTTGTATTCCTCAGGCACCAAGGGCGCACGTTCACGGATGACGGTAAAATATTCCTCACAACGAAGCAATATTTCCAATAAATTCTCCTGCAGTTTCTTACCTTCCACTTCCCGCATAGCAAGAAGATTGTCCGTGGCCTGCACCAACGCAGGGCACAATACCGCCCACAGCGTTTCACTGTCAGCTTCTTCTCTGGTCACCGTTAAACCGTCTGGAACTTGGAAGAAGAAGCGCGAATCCAATTGGCAAGGAACGCCACACGCTTCAGCCGCTTCCTGAATTGCATTCTTGTAGGCTGTAATCAGCGGAATATCCGGCGTAACACTGCGAGAAACACTGTTTCCAGAAGACAGCGTAACATACACGTCTGCCTTGCCGCGAAGAATCTTCTCGCCAAGCATACGACGCATCCGGTCTTCAAACTGCAGAAGATCTCTGGGCATCTTAATAGTGAAATCAGAAAAACGGTGATTGACAGTACGAATTTCAACGGTATAGCCTACCGCATCCGTCTTACACTCGCCTCTTCCATATCCCGTCATACTCTTAATCATTGGACCCAAATCCTTCTTCCTGCTTGAAATCGCTTTATTACAACGCAAACAAAAACCAGACACGGCATAACCGTATCTGGTTCATTATACCATATAATTTGAATTTATCAACCCATATTCTGTGCAAAAGCAGAGAAGAAATCAGAAAGTTCTGTTTCTGTCATCACGTTGCCGGGTGCCCGAACAGAAACGTCTTTGGCAGCTTCCATTTTAGTAGAAACAGATAAGGAAATATTACCTGCATAACCTTCTTCATCTTCAATTCGACATCCTACCGCCAAACGGTATTCGACCACTTTATCATTGGCTTTAATGCCGATTGTGCCGTTGAAATTCATAGTTTTCATTTCTTGGGCAGCTTCTTGGAAATCATCTTTAGCTGCTTGCAATTCCGCAATCAACTCATCTTCAAGTTCCTGGCCGTTAATTTCTTCATCGGCAGGAATTATTGACGCAATAATTTCATTGTCACTATTTCGAATTCCGTTTACAACGCTATCAATAATTGTTGCCAACTTACCGTCTGCTGCATTTACAAAAGCATCGGGAAGCGCTGTAATATTATCACCATTTATGGTAATGGTCACATAGCCGTCTTTCGTAGTCAGCATCCCTGCATCAATCAATGTCTTCTCCAAAATATTTACAAGGTCTGCCAAAGCCTCCTTGGGAATTGCGTCCATCAAACCATTCAGCACAGCCTCCATCATTTGCGGATTCATAGCTGAAATTGCGCCGAGACCACCTACTGCTTGCACAGTTTGGTTCTCCTCTACATAAGACACCGGGCTAACCTGCATATCGCTCTCCAGATCCTCATTGCCGCCCATCATTCCACTAAGCAACGCGATAAAAGCCTTCCCGGATATGTAGGCATTTTGATAAGGCCATACCGGAAGGGATTCACCGCCCATGGCAGGTGCCAAAATATCCCCAACCCAAGTATAGATAGTCTTCGCGTCAATATATATATCATTACCAGCGGTAATGCCGGTGTACGTAAGCGCATTCTCGCCCTTACCAATCGTCATCAATAACTGCTGTTCGCCATTCTTTGTGCCAACGCCTTTCGCAGAAATAACAATTTCCGCATTCTTCTCATCTTTAATAAAAAGGGACAACAACGGTTTAAAAACAGGTGCCGCTTCTCCTAACAACGCACCTAAACGATCCTCAGAAAGCACTGCATCATCAAAGGTAACACCAAAGGATATATTCGCTTCCGTTTTGAATCCGTCCGCATCGCTAAATTTAGAAATCTGATTCAGCGTATTCCCCAAATCAGAGCCGGCGCCCTTCTTCGGCGTACAACCTGCGAAACAGGTAACCGTCATTACCAAAACCAACAGTACAGCAAGAAATTTCTTCATCGCTACACACCATCCTTTTTGTATTTATATTTAAATTATAATAGTTTTATGACAACTCTGCAACTGTTATTTCGTTGTCAAATATTTGAATTCATTGTAAGTAGGTTCCGGCAAGAATCCCCGAACGATGGTGCCCTCTTGGGTATATTCTTCCTGTTCTACAACCCCTTCTTTGTGAAGGCGCGCCAGAATGCCACCCTTATCGTAAGGGATCAAGAAACAGTAGCGACAGAGGGTACGGGTAAAATACTTAATAATCTCTTCCCGGACATTCTCCAACCCCTCTCCCGTAACGGCAGAAGCCGCGAGTACACGTCCGTAGCCCTTGCGAATTTCCGGACTCACCGGCATACTGTCCCCTTGCACACGGTCAATTTTATTTAACACCAAATAGCGAGGACGGTTACCGGCCCCGATTTCGTCCAAAATCTGCTCCACTACGCGGATACACGCCTCATAATCCGGCGCAGACACATCTACCACGTGCAAAAGTAAATCCGCATGAACAGCTTCTTCCAAGGTAGACTTAAAAGCTTCCACCAAATCGTGGGGCAATTTCCGAATAAAGCCAACGGTATCAACCAATAAGAAATCTCGGTTCTCATCTGTCACCATTTTACGCACAGAGGGATCCAACGTAGCAAAAAGTTCGTCCTCCGCAAACACGTCGCTGTTACACAGACTGTTTACAAGGGTAGACTTACCTGCATTGGTATAGCCCACCACCGCAATCACCGGCAGATCCTTCTTCTTTCGTTCTTTTCGAAGCAATTCTCTTCGTTGTCCCACTTCTTTCAGTTGGGATTCCAGCGTATGAATCTTTCGGTAAATATGCCGTTTATCACTTTCCAGTTTTGTCTCACCGGGACCTCTTGTACCGATACCGCCGCCCAAGCGGGACATGGCAATACCTTGACCGGTCAATCGTGGCAAACGGTACTTCTGCTGAGCCAGTTCGACTTGAAGACGACCTTCTCTGGATTTCGCACGACCGGCAAAAATATCCAAAATCAAAGCCGTACGGTCAATGACACGCACGCCCACTGCCTGTTCCAAATTTCGAATTTGAGAAGGGCTAAGTTCGTCGTCAAAGATAACTAAATCCGCATTCTTTGCCTGCACGTTCTTGGCAAGTTCCTGGGCACTACCGCTACCAATATAATAACGGGAATCCGGCACAGTTCTACGCTGTGTCATTGTCCCCACAATGTGGGCACCGGCGGTCTTCGCCAGTTCTGCCAGTTCTGCCAAAGGCACAGGGTGCGCCATACTGTCTTGTTGTTCCGGAATCACACCCACCAAATAAGCATTTTCCCGGTCCTTGCGTACTTCTTCCAAAACCTGTACACCGGAACGGTCCAATTCATTCAAATAATCAAACAATCCATCGAAATGATTTAAGTGAGTCGCACTGTAAGGACCTTCTTTATAGACTTGGGACATTTTACCTTTCCCGTCCCGCTCTAATAAGCTGACGGATGCACCTGTAAGTCGCCCATCATTTACACGAACCCCCAGCACCACCATAGCATCCAGCTGCAAATTCTTCAAAGAGCGAATATCTTCTTCCGAAGGCTCTACCGTACCGTTAGGATGGGTATGGAGCAATCGAACACCGCATGGGCGGTCACCGCGGCCTCTACCTTCAATTTCCGGCAAACTTACGTGTACCGCATCGCCTACGGCAATCTTCAGCACGCGATTCTTCCGGTCGAGATAAACCGCAATTTCTCGTTCCAGAATCCCTGTCATTTCTACCATCATAGAAACTACCGTTGCAGGCAAAAATGAGCCTGCCTCGAAACTTTCATCCAGGTAGCTTTCCATATAATGTAATCGTGATGCTTTAATGGAAGCTGTATCGCCTTCAATTCTGGTTAAAGCCATAAGTTTCTCCTATCAAAAGAGACGTTGTACCGTGCGTACAAGCGGGATAATTTGGTCCGCGTCAATTTTCCCCTGCCCTGCTTCCAGTACCGCGGGAATCAGACTTTCCTCCACCACGTGATAACAAAGGGGTACGTTCTTCGCAGCGCAAAGCGCGCCTACTTCGCGAATTCCGTTTAAAATAATTTCCGGTGTTGTTTCATCCAGTAAATTAGTGTTGTTGATAATGCCGGAACAGGGTACGCAAGCCGCCTTGTCAATCTCATCATAAATAAGGCTGGCCGCCTGTGCATCCCGGGTGAAAGGTCGTCTTTCATTCATTACAAAATACCGATAATGTTTCCGATTCTGAATGGTATCTGCGTATCGACCCACCGCTTTAGCCCCTAAATCATCGCCGCCTACGTCCAAAATAACGTCATAGGACGGATCTTCCATCAAGGCCCCCATCACGCCGGTGAGTGCCGGAATATCCACGTTTGTATTGGCAAATACAGGCGTTTCCAAACGCACGCCGATTTCCTCCATCATTGCTTTTGCATCAGCGGAGCGAAAGAACGGGTTTACAATATCCAAATCTATGAGGGCAATCTTACGGTTGGGATCGCGGCGGAGCATCCGGGCAAAGTTCACTGCAGTCTCCGTCTTGCCGCTTCCGTAGTGGCCGGTAAAAATATAAATTGCTGTTTCCATTAGATATTCTCAGCTTTCTTTTTGAAAATCAATTCTCTTTGTACCCAATAACTTAGAAAGAACAAGGGAACGTCCACACAAATTTTGCTTACGAGGTCAGGGAGATTCAACAGATCGTGAATTAAATAAGATCCACCGGAACCCAATCCAAGAATGACCAACCACAAAATAAAGTAGCCCACAAAAGCACGGAGTCCGCTTGCCTTAAATACCATCTTACTGTTCAAAATATAATTCAATACGCCGCTGATGACACGGGCAATAGCATAAGCAAGAGGCACACGCAAATCAGCAAGGCCGGTATTGGCCAGTAACATAGCAACCAACAAGAACGCAACGTAATCTACGGCAAAAGAAATCACCGAAGCGCTGATAAACTTAATAATCTGCTTGTAGATCAGCCAAGAGTCCTTCAATGCGTTAAAATGAGATCCTGCATTGTTATCAAAGTAAATAGTGGTAATGGCCACTTCGGCATAAGGAATGGACCATTCTTTCAAACAAAGGAGCATATTCATTTCATACTCATACCGATCGCCTTCCAGGGCCATCATTCTGTCAATCAAAGAAAAAGGAATGGCACGAAGACCGGTTTGGGTATCGTGAATATTTAAACCCGTTGCCAATTTGAAAATACCACGGGTAACTGTATTGCCGAATTTAGATCGAAGGGGCACGTCTTCTTCATCTTGGAAACGACCGCCCAATACCAACGCACCGGGATTGACGTTTGCGCAATCTGCAACTTTGCAAATCGCCTCCAGCGTATGCTGTCCGTCACAATCCACCGTAATAATACAATCGTGGGGATGATAGTCCGGAAAATGCTCTTTTGCCGCTTGCAAGCCCGTACGAATGGCTTGGCCTTTACCGCGATTCACTTCGTGATGAACCACCAAGAAACCGGCTTTTTCTGCATGGGCAAACGCCCCTTGGCATTCTTCCTTACTGCCGTCATCTACAACAACTACCGGTGCCGACTGACCCTTCAAATCATTGACAAATGCCACGAACTTATCGTCCGGATTATAAGCAGGAATTAAAATTACATATTTCATGGTACTCACTTCACCTTATCTATTCATTAAACGAATTCATTATACAAAAATTCATACGCCTTGTCTATGGCGTCAGTCTCCTAAATATTTTACCCCGCGAATCCCGCGAGAAGCCGCCTCGCCTACACCGATCAAGGTGCCGTCTGCGCCGTATACCCGACATTCTCCCGCTACCGATTCCGAAATCTTGGTAGGCCTTCCGTGTCGGTAATTGTCCTCCTCCGCAGGCGTCAAATCCACCCGAGGTAAATGTTCCAAAATAAGATCCATAGCCATAAGCTGAGGATTAGCTTCCAAGTCCTCCAGCGTCACCGCATGGGCTTTGTCAAAAGGACCGTAGGAAATTCGTTCCAGGGAAGACATGGTAGCACACGTTCCCAAGGCTTTTGCCACATCCTCACACAGCGTCCGAATGTAGGTGCCGCGGCCGCAGGTTACTTCAATTTCCGCCTTGCCCTGGCCGAAACTCAGCAAGGTAATGGCGTAAATCCGAATGGTTCTGGCCGCCAAATCCGGTGTCTGTCCTTTTCGTGCCAATTTATAGGCGGGGACGCCGCCGATCTTCAAGGCAGAGTACGCAGGAGGCATTTGTTCAATCTCCCCTACGAATTGGGGTAAAATGGCTGTAAATGCGTCCTCGGTTACGAAAGAGGCGTCTTTCTCCTCCAAAACCGTGCCCCAAATATCTCCCGTATCCGTAGACAGTCCAAAAGTCAGTTCTGCCCGGTAGGTTTTGGGAAATGTGAGGAAATAGTCTGCACAGCGGGTGCCTTTGCCCACGCAAATAGGCAAGATTCCGGTAGCCTCCGGATCTAAGGTTCCGGCATGACCCACTTTCTTCTCCCCTAATATGCGGCGCACACGGGCAACCGCCGCAAAGGAGGTCATTCCTGCAGGCTTATATAAGTTAATCAAGCCATTCATGCTTCCATACACTCCTTCAATCGAGTGATCAAGCGGGTTTTGAACTGTGTAAAGGTTTCTCCCTTGTCAGATATGTACGTAATGCCCGCCGCTCTCGCATGGCCGCCGCCACCAAATTCACCGGCGACCTTTGCCACGTCGCAAGCTTCGTCCGAGCGCAAACTGATACGATATTGTCCATTTTCCCGTCCGTCCCGTACAAAAATACTCACGTGAACCCCTTGAATGGCGCGCAACATAGCAGAGAAGCCTTCGCTGTCCTCATCGGTAGCGCCTGCATCCGCGTAATCTTTTGCTTCTAACCTTAAATATGCAATGCGTCCTGCATCTTCATATTCTGTCTTTCCATAAGCCGCAGCGGTTAATGCAATACAGGACTTGGTCTTATTCTCAAATGTTTCCCGATAAATCCAGGATAAATCCCTTGCTACTTCCAACATAGCCGCCGCAACGCGCAAAGTTTCCGGACGCACGTTGGAATAGGCAAAACATCCTGTGTCGGTAACTAAACCTGTATAGACACAAATCGCGATGGGCACGGTCCAACTTGCATCCATTTCACACAAAAGTCCGTAAATGCCTTCTGCCGTAGCGGCCCATTCCGGATTGCAAACTGTAATGGTGGCAAAATCTCCGCTGACACCGTGATGATCAATGCGTGCTTGTACCCGAGCTTGATCAAACAAGGGCTTTCGGCTTCCCAGGCGTGCGTAATCGCTTACGTCCACTGCAATGGCTAAATCCGCACCCGGTACTACTTCTTCCGGAAGTGCAAAGTGCAGATTTGCTTTGGAAGTAAGAAAGGAAAGCTTGTCCTGCACCGCTTCTTCTACAGCGATGGTAACTTGCTTTCCTTGATCTTGTAAGAAAAGAGCCAAAGCGCCCGCAGAGCCTAATGCGTCTCCATCGGCATAAATGTGAGGAAGCAGTACAATCTGCTTCGCATCACGAATTGCGTTCTTAATTGGCGTCCAGTCTATCATTTCGTGTCATCCTTTAATTGTGCAATTTTCTCTGAAATATAAGAACCGTATTCAATAGAGGTGTCCAATTCAAAGTTCAATTCAGGGAGTGCCCGAATGGTCATCTTCTGACCAATCAGCCGGCGAATGAAACCTGCAGAAGACTTAAGGGCGGTCATTGCGCCTGCCTTCTGGGCTTCATCTCCGTAAACACTGATATAAACTTTGGCATATTTCAGATCCTTTGCAAGTTTAATGTTGGTTACGCTGGTAATCAGCGGAATCCGAGGGTCTTTGACCTCATTTCGAATAATGTCGCTGATTACCCGCTTCATTTCACTGGCAATTCTATCCGTTCGATCCATATCGCCTGTTACTTATCCTTTCTTAATTTCTTCCATCGTATAGCACTCTACTACGTCGCCTTCTTTGATGTCATTGAAGCCTTCAAAGGAAAGACCACATTCGTAGTTCTGCTGTACTTCCTTCGCATCATCTTTGAAACGCTTCAAAGATGCCAATTTACCTTCAAATGCAACGATACCATCACGTACAATACGCACTTCGGAGTTTCTGACAATACGACCATCCGTTACATAAGCACCGGCAATGGTACCTACACCGGAAACTCTGAACGTCTGACGAACAGAAGCGTGACCGTGAATGACTTCTTCGAACTGGGGTGCAAGCATACCCTTGATAGCATCTTGCACGTCGTCGATAGCGTCATAAATAACGCGGTACAACTTCATATCTACGCCACGTGCCTTTGCGTGCTCCGCAATATTGGTACCGGGACGTACGTTAAAGCCGATGATGATCGCATTGGATACATCCGCCAAGGTTACATCGGATTCCGTAATGGCACCAACAGCACCGTGAAGAATGTTAATCCGCACTTCCTCGTTGGAAAGTTTCAGCAAGGACTGTTTCATGGCTTCTACACTACCTACTACGTCAGCCTTAACAATAATATTCAGGTCTTTCATCTTGCCGGCTTCAATAAAGGTATTCAGCGTTTCCAAAGATACCTTGCTGGTTGCCTGCAATGCCTTAGCACGAAGCTCATCCTTACGCTGCTCAATGAGCTGCTTTGCAAGATGTTCATCTTCAACGGCGTAGAAGACTTCACCTGCCTCGGGTACTTCCGGAAGACCGGTAATCTCAACAGGGGTAGAAGGACCGGCTTTCTTAATAGCGTGACCTCTATCGTCTGTCATGGTACGGATATGGCCGAAGGTTACACCGGATACGATTGCATCACCGGGATGCAAGGTTCCGCGCTGTACCAAAAGGGTTGCAACAGGACCTCTGTTCTTATCCAACTTCGCCTCGATAATTGTCCCCTTTGCCTGACGCTCCGGATTAGCTTTCAATTGTAAAATATCCGCAGAAAGCAATACGGTTTCAAGGAGTGTTTCAATATTCTCTCCGGTCTTTGCAGATACAGGTACGAAAGGAATGTCGCCACCCCAATCTTCAGAAATAATTTCGTGTTCTGCAAGTTCCGTCATAACACGTTCTAAGTTTGCAGCAGGCTTATCAATCTTATTCACCGCTACCACAATGGAAACTTTTGCTGCCTTTGCATGGTTGATCGCTTCCACGGTCTGAGGCATTACGCCGTCATCGGCCGCAACCACAATAATAGCAACGTCCGTTACCTGTGCACCGCGGGCACGCATTGCTGTGAAGGCTTCGTGACCCGGTGTATCCAAGAACGTAATCTTGCGATCCTTGATCTTAACCATGTAAGCACCGATGTGCTGAGTAATACCGCCCGCTTCTCCGGTGGTTACGCTGGTAGAACGAATGGCATCCAACAAAGAAGTCTTACCGTGGTCTACGTGACCCATTACAACAACAACAGGGGGACGCTCTACGGCATTCTCATCCATGGAGTCATCACTGTCATCGAACAAACGTTCTTCTTTCGTAATAACCACTTCTTGCTCTGCTGTAATATTAAATTCAGCAGCAATCAATGCAGCGGTATCAAAGTCAATGACCTGATTCTGCGTCGCCATAACACCCAGAAGCATTAACTTCTTAATAACTTCCGCAGAAGTCTTCTTGATAGACTCCGCAAATTCCTTAACGGTCATCGTGGCAGGAAGGGTTACGTTTGTGAGTACGGCAATAACCGGAGCAACCGGCTTGTAATCTTTGAAAGAGCCTTTCTCTTTCTTCTTCACAGAGCGCTTCTGTCCGTAGCTCTCCATGTCATAGGAAGAATGATAATCATCGGAGTAAATTTCCGATACGCCCATCTTAGCACCTACAAACTGACGACCCTCGCGGTACTTATCCTTGCCACCGCCGGTACATAAGCACCATCTTCAGCTTCAAATGTAATATCATCTACAATCCATATACTTAAATCGCCTTGATGACAATTTGGACAATTATATTTTTTCATTTTTCCACACTTACATCCAATTCTGCATAAT
>JAFYOJ010000158.1 GCA_017560225.1 Clostridia bacterium | reverse complement strand
CCGCGTGGATGCCATCGGTGTATCCAGTGCCGGTGTTTACGTAGACAACCGTATTATGGTAGCATCGCTGTTCCTGAAGGTAAGCGACGAAGAATTTGAGAAGACCGTTAAGAACATGTACTTAGACGTTGCAAAGGAAATCGGAGAGAATATTCCCATTGAAGTGGCGAATGACGGTGACGTAACTGCCCTTGCAGGTGCCATGGATTTGAATGATGACTCTGTATTGGGTATTGCCATGGGTACCAGCGAAGCCGGTGGCTACGTAGATCCTCAAGGCAACATCACAGGCTGGCTGAATGAACTTGCCTTCGTACCGGTGGACTTCTGTGAGGAGGCGATGGTGGACGAGTGGTCCGGTGACTATGGTTGCGGTGTAAAATACTTCTCTCAAGACGGCGTTATTAAGCTTGCACCCTATGCCGGCATTGAATTAGAGGAAAGCCTTTCTCCTGCGGAGAAGTTGAAAGTTGTACAAGGCCTTATGAAAGACGGAGATCCTCGTGCCGCTGCCATCTATGATACCATCGGTGCGTACTTTGGTTATGCTATTGCTTATTATGCTGAATTCTACGATATTAAGCACGTGCTGATTATGGGACGTGTGACTTCCGGAGAGGGCGGCGTCATCTTGTTAGAGCGTGCCCAGGAAGTTCTGGATAAGGAATTCCCTGAATTGGCTGCGAAGGTTCAGCTTCATATTCCCGATGAAAATTCTCGCCGCGTGGGCCAGTCTGTTGCGGCAGCAAGTTTGCCGAAGTTGGGATAAGACGGATTTGATAATTGGTAACAAGGCTGTCTCGGTGTCGAGGCGGCCTTTTTTGTGTGGGGAGAAGATTTTTCTTGCCTCTTGTTTTGGGTGTGTAGTATAATCGAATCAAGGTGGTGTAGAAAATGGAAATTCGCGCAAAAAGCAAATTTGATTTGGAGTCAATTCGGGCGTTGTGTCATTTGCAATTTTACGGAAAAGCCAACCCGAAAGTACGTATGCGTATAAAGATGTGCTGTTTTATAGCCTTAATATCTTTAATCGTTGTTGAACTTGTCATTTTTGGTTTTGCACGAAGACTCCTTATATTGCTTGGTATATGGTTGTTGATGATTTTGTTAGAATGTTTGGCCTTTTTTATCTATCCCAAAATACAGTTTAAGGCAATGGCGAAATTGCAAAATGCCGAGAATCAATATACTTTTTGTGATGATGTTTTGAAAGTGGTTACTGTCAGTGACTATCTTCAAGGGAGTGAAGAACTTCAATATTCTCTTTTTGTAAAAGTTTATGAAACGTCTGAATTTATCTTTTTGTTCCAAACAAAGACGCAAGTGCTTATTGTGGATAAATCTACAATCGAAAATGGAACGGAAGAGGAACTCCACGAAAAATTAACTGCTTCGGTACAAGGGAAATATATTGTTTGTCATTATTAAAAATGGCACTGGGTATTTATGCAATTGTTTCTCATCTAAATACCCATAATTTTATGGAATTTCCCCTGTTTCTGGGTATTTTGACGTCTATTCATCTTCTAATACCCATCAAATCGTATTTTCTGGGTATATGGATTGCGTACACGACCATTTTACCCATTTCCCATCCCCGAAATCCTTGCGAAAAAAGCCGATTTGTGGTATCTTTGTACATGAGTATAAATATGAGGTGATTGGATTGGAATTTAGCGTCAATCATCCGATTCTCTTTGTCCTGGTGGGGATTATTATTGCGGTTGTTTTGGGACAATCTGTATTTTTCCTGGTGAAAGCCATTCGCAGGGCGAAAGAATTAGGAATTCAAAAAGAAATCATTCAGAAGACTATTTCTTCTTCTGCTGTTTTCACCATTGCACCGGCAGTATCCGTACTGGTGGGTGTTGTGGTGTTATCCAAGGCGCTGGGCATTGCGCTTCCGTGGCTTCGCCTTTCTGTTATAGGCTCAATTACATACGAGAACGTTGCGGCCCAGAATGCTTTGACTGCAGCCGGTCTTTCCGGTAGCCAGACCATTACGGATCCGTCTATTTTCGTAACAGTACTGTTTGTTATGACCGTGGGCATTGCGGCCGGTTTGGTTTTTGTGCCTTTTGTAACCAAGGGCATCCAAGGCGGTATGAATAAGATTGGTATGAAAGATAAACGCTGGGCGGAAATCTTTAATAACGCCATGTTCTTAGGCATGATTTCTGCATTCTTAGGCTATGTATTCTGTGACGTGGGCACCGTATTCCACGGGGAAACAAAAGGCTTGATTCCCGTGTTTGTGATGTTGGTTTCTGCGGTTGTGATGGCGATTTGCGGTATTCTTGCTAAGAAATTGAAAGCCAGATGGTTAGAGGATTATGCACTGCCTGCAAGCCTTGTGTTTGCTATGGCATCGGCGATTCCTCTTAGCAGTTGGTTAGGATAAGGAGGTGGACGATATGCGTAAAGAACAAAATCTTTCTTATATGGACAGCGTCCATCGTGCCGGCCGAATTTGGGGTATTTTGGTAGGCGGCATCATTCTGCTGTTTCCTTTTATTGTATGTATGATCTTCCAAACACAACCGGATTATAAAATTCTGGTCAAAGGTGTTTTGGCTACAGCACCCATGTATTGGGCGGTGGGCATTGTGGAAATTTTCACCTACGTGCCTATGTTGGGTGCCGGCGGTACGTATCTTTCTTTTGTCACCGGTAATATTTCCAACTTAAAGCTACCTTGTGCCATTGATGCCATGGAGCGTGCTAAGGTAAAGGCTACCAGCGAGGAGGGCGAGGTAATCTCCACCATCGCGATTGCGGTGTCCAGTATTGTGACTACCTTGATCATTGTGGTGGGCGTGATTTGTATCGTACCTTTAACGCCGGTGTTGGAGTCCGACGTATTGAAGCCTGCCTTTGATATGATTCTGCCTGCACTCTTTGGCGGTCTGGCGGTTGTCTTTATTTCGAAAAATGCAAAATTATCCATTGCACCTATTGTGTTGATGCTGATTTTGTTTATCTTTGTACCGGCTTTGAATGCAGGTACGGTGGGCATTATGGTGCCCGTAGGCGTTATCTTCACGGTAATCGTTGCTCGGATTATGTATAAGAAGGGGTGGCTGTAAGATGTGGCTGATTCCGGTTGCAATCTTGGTTTTGTTTTTGGGAGTTTTAGTGATTCGCACGCTTCTTTTTACCCCGAAACCCGGCCCGAACGTTTGTGATGACGCTGTGGAATTTGACCGCGAGCAAGCGATATCTGATTTGCAGCAGTTAGTCCGTTGTAAGACGGTTTCCTATGGGGATTCTGCTTTGGAAGACGATGGGGAATTTCAGAAGTTTATGGATTTATTGCCTACGTTGTATCCGCAGGTTTTTGCGCATTGTACGTTTACCCAAATGGAAGATCGGGCGCTTTTGTTTTGCTGGCAAGGTCGCACGGAGGCGGATCCGGTGGTCGTGATGGCTCACTACGACGTGGTGCCGGTGGAAGAGGATG